>CALQBW020000005.1 GCA_943328915.2 Singulisphaera sp. GP187
CTCGCACGCCATGTGCTCAATAGCCCCGCAGGAATGCTGGTGGCCGATGGTGCCGAGCGGTTTGCGAAAGAACGGGGGATTCCTTTTTGTGATCCCGAAGATCTGATTGTCGACCGCGAATTTCAAATTTATCAAAAACTCATCGCAACCTACGATAGTAGCAACGATAGTGGTTCAACTGCCCCTCCAGGGGAAGTAGTCGCTGCTATCGTGCAGGGCGGTTGGCCCAATCGACCGAGTGACACCGTTGGGTGTGTCGCCATTGACCACAACGGTTTGATCGTTGCTGGCACCTCAACCGGTGGCACTGGTCATAAACTCATTGGTCGTGTTGGCGATGCCCCGTTGCTCGGTGGTGGGTTGTATGCTATGAACGAACTTGGCGGCTGCTCGACGACGGGTTGGGGCGAATCGATTATGCGTATTTTGCTTGCAAAAACAGCTGTTGATTATTTGAGTGATGATTGTCACCCCCAAGATGCCGCCACCAAGGCAATCGAGCGGCTGGCCGAACGTGGCAAAGGCATCGGCGGTTGTATTTTGCTTGATCGTCAAGGTCGCATCGGTTGGGCTTTCAATACCCCCCGCATGGCACATGCCTGGCGTACTGCGGATGGGCGTGATGGCGATGGTGTATGATGTGGTTCAATTACCAACCATAAATGCCATTTTTCGCACCTCTATGCGACAAGAACACATCACACGCTCTGCCTGTGCTATACTATTCTTGTCTATTGTGCGTAGGAGATCGTTATGAATTCTTTTGATCTCGTCAGTCTTATTATCATTGTAATTGCCCTTCTTTTTGGTTTTTTCCAAGGTGCAGTGCGCATGATTATCGTTGCGATGATGTCCTATATCGGGCTGATTATTTCCGGATTATATTTTCAAACGCTTGGCGATCGATTGCATTTGGCTACCAATATCGGCCTTCTCGAAAGCTACTGTTTGGCATATATCACGGTGTTTGTATTATGTATGCTTACTTTAAGCAGTATGGGGATTTATACATTTCGGTTTTTTCGCGGCAATACTCAATCAGTCTTGAATCGAATCATTGGTTTGCTCTTTAGCGTCGTGACGGCGACGTTTTTAATCGGGGCATTTGCACATTTGATGGTAATCCTTCCTACAGATGTCACCATATCTGGCGAATTACGTTCATTCATTGGTGCTCCATTGCTCCACACCATCGCAACCGCTCGTTTTGCCACTCTATTAAGCCCTGTCGTCGCGCCCTTGATGCTGCGCATTCTTGACCCCTTCGTTTTTAGTGATATCAACTTATTGTTTCCTCCTACAACACCGTAATGAACATACCTCAACACACGCTTGCGACGCTTGAATTTCCCACAATTCGTGCAATGCTGGCGCGCAATGCCAGTTTTTCGGCGTCCCGTCAACTTGCCGAAACACTCGAGCCAAGTATCGATGCACATATCATCCGCATTGGGCTGACACAAACTCGTGAGGCACGCTATATCCTCGACGAAATTCCCGATCTCACCATCGGATCTGCCCGCGATATCCGTCATGCGGTACATTTGGCACAACGCGGTGGTGTGCTTGATGCCCTGACCCTCCGTGAAATCGCCTATACCCTTAGTGCGATGCGCCGGCTCCGGATTACCTTTAAAAAAATCGACCCAAAACATATCCCGGTTCTCGATGAATATATTCAACAACTTCCGACGCTTGTCCACATCGAAGAACGTATCGACCATTCCATCAATACTGACGGCGAACTGCTCGATAGTGCAAGCAGCAAACTAGGCTCACTCCGCAACGAAATCCGCACCACCATGGCACGCGTCCAAGAACGTTTGCAACATATCGTTTCATCGGGGCAGTACGCAGATGCACTGCAAGAAGCCATTGTCACTGTGCGCAATGGTCGCTATGTGGTACCTGTCAAAGCAAGCCACAAACGCATGGTCAAAGGCTTGGTGCATGACCAATCTGGCAAAGGGATCACCCTGTATATTGAACCATTGGTGGTCGTTGAGCTCAACAATAAGCTTCGCGAATTGCAACTTGATGAAGCAGACGAAATTGCCCGGATATTGGCGGAATTATCTGATATGGTTGGCGCACAAGGGGCATTTATCAGTGGTGGCGTCACCGCCCTCGCGTCCCTCGATTTTGCCTTTGCCAAAGCACGCTTCGCCGGCCAACTCCGCGCAAGCGAACCCGTCATGATTGACGTGCTCAACGGCCAAGATCCCGAAATTAAATTAATCAAGGCACGCCATCCATTGATTGACGCTACTGTCGTCGTCCCGGTGGATGTAACCATGCCACATACCACACGGATATTATTGATTACCGGTCCAAATACCGGTGGCAAAACTGTTTCCCTCAAAACCACTGGATTATTGGCGTTGATGGCACAATCTGGTTTATTTATTCCTGCAGCAGATGGTTCAATTCTGCCAATATTTGGCCGGGTTTTTGCTGATATTGGGGATGAACAAAGCATCGAACAAAGTTTGTCGACTTTTTCGTCACACATGACCAATATCATCAAAATCTTACACAGTCTCGATCATGTCGTTGACCCCGACATTTCAAAAATTAGAGCGGTCAGCGTTGATCAATGGCAACCGATTGCGCCAGTGTTTGCCGATGATTTGCCCGTGTTGATTTTGTTTGACGAACTCGGTGCAGGCACGGACCCTATCGAAGGGTCGGCACTTGCACGCGCCATCATTGCCCATATTTTGACCCATCGGGCATTTGCAATTGCCACTACCCACTATGCCGAACTCAAAGCCTATGCCTATAGCACCCCCGGCGTCCAAAATGCGTCGGTGGAATTTAATACTGAAACGTTGTCTCCTACCTACCGCCTCTTGATTGGAGTCCCCGGTCGATCCAATGCGTTGGCAATAGCCACTCGCTTAGGATTGGATGCAGCTATCATCAATGCGGCACGGCAATCATTGCCTGATCAAGAATTACATGTCGATACATTGCTCGCAGCCATCCAAAAAGAACGTCACGATACTGCCCAAGCGCTTCACAATGCCGAATTACTCCGCATCGAAGCAGATGGGTTGCGCCAACAAATGCAGGCAGAACGCATCGCGTTGGAAGTACTACTCGAAAACGAACGCCAAGCCGCCCAGCAACTCATCGAAGCAGAAGTAAAAGCAGTGCGTGCTGAATTACGCCGGGTGCGTGACGATGTCAATCAGGTCTCTGTTTCCAAAAAATGGATGGAAGAGGCCCAACAACGAGCCAATGACGCCCAAATCAAAGCCAGTGAACAACTTGCCAAGCAACGCCGCCCTCAAGCGCCGAAATCACCCGTCGCCCAACCCGCCTCGACACCACGGCCGCTCCAAGTCGGGGATGCCGTATTTGTCCCATCCGTCAATTTAACGGGGGATGTTGTTTCGATTGATGAAGCCGATGATAGCGCCGAAGTCCAGGTAGGGGGGTTTCGTTTGACCGTGGTACTCAGTGAGCTCCGCCCAGGACAACGCAAAGATAATACACAAACCGCACCCACACGCACCACATCCATCCCCGCGGCGCCGGATGTGGCGCTCGAATTAGATGTGCGTGGGTTACGGGCAGTCGATGCGTGCGAGCGCGTCGATCGCTACCTCGATGATGCATATCGGAGCGGCTTACCCTATGTACGTATTATTCATGGCAAAGGCCTCGGGGCATTACGCCAAGCCCTTCGCGATCAACTCAAAAGCCAATCTCAGGTAAAATCATTTGAAGGCGGTGGAGCGAGTGGCGGCGAAGGTGTGACTGTTGTACACTTGAAGGAACAATAAACGAAACGTTCCCGTTTCGAAAACAAATTTTTTACGCCATACACATCCACTTCTTTCCCGAAGAATAATCGATTCGTTGGAGATATTGCATGTCACAAACCCTGATTAATGTATTATTAGTCGTTGCACTCATCCTCCCTTTTGTGGGAGCACTCGTTTTGCGCATCCTGAACCGCATTGCGACGCCACAAATCACGGTAATTGTCGCCGCTATCACGGCAATTATTATTGTGAGTGCTGTGCTGAGTTTGGCAAATATTAGTATTGGCAGCTTACGTATTGCAAATTTGACCTTGCTGCTCCCTGTTGCACCTGCTGTTGACCGTCCTGTAGATGTATCAAGCGATGTCCTCGATGCAGAACTCAATAGCGACAGCGGTACGGCGACTGTTGTGCCCGATGTAACGATTACTCCCAGCCCAACGATTGTGCCAACCCAAATGCCGACACCCGTGATTGGTGATACCAGTGCACTCACGGACACCACAACTCTGACCGACACCACGACCCTAACTGATACGACTGCCTTGACTGACACCACAACTTTGACCGACACTACGAGCCTTGCGACACCCGTACCTACCACGATAGCCACTGTACCTACCGTAATGCCCACGGTGATTGCCAACATCACCGAAGTTTCTATTCCCACGGTATCAGTGAAAACAAATAAATACATCGTCCAACCCGGTGACACCTTATTGGCTATCGCTGAAAAATTCAACCTTACCGTCAAACAAATCGAAGATGTGAATCCGTATCTGCAAAATCCAGATAATCTTATTGTCGGCCAGGAGCTTGATATCCCATGAGCGAACCATTACAACTTTGCATTACCACCTCAATCCGCGACACTCTTTCGGCAGCTCAACTCTACCAAACGACGACCATCAAACACCGCATCTATCAAGCGGGGGCTGGCGTGTTATTTGCATTAGCGCTGTGGCAAGGATATAGCCTGAGTTTTGGTGGCAATCAATTAATGTTGATTGTCATTGCTTTGTTGCTTGCAATTGATCCTGTCCCACTCATATTGATGATCATGAGTAGTTTTAATCAACCCAAAAACAATACCACCCTGCTAATCGATGAAAGTGGCGTCACGCGAATCATTGACGACCGCACCGCCCATGTTACCTGGACAAAATTAACCCGCAGTATCGAAAATCGCAACTATATTCTTTTGGTCGCTGGTTCATGGAATTATATCGTTATCCCGCAACGGGCATTTAGTAATCCAAACAGCAAAAATACGTTTCAGCAATTTATCAATACCCATCTCAAGGTAAGCAAATAATGCAGCGTTGGATCCTTGTTTTTTTAATCATACTTACGCTCAGTATGGTTGTGGCCGCTACCTTTCAAGTACGGCGTGTGACCCACGGAACAATCGATCCGCCGCGCACCCAATACCCCGCGACTAGTCAACCGAGCCCTGCACCCCTGGCTCCAACATTACATCGCACCATCACCCCCATCCATCCTATTGCGCCAACATCCACCAAAACCGAACAACCCACCGTAATCCCTACCCAAACTCCCTTCCCTAGCCCAAAAGCATATATTGCATATCGTGTCAGAAAGGGCGATACCCTCGCTGCGATCGCCAAAGCAAGTGGTACAAATCCTGATTACATTGCATCGTTTAATCGCTTTGTAGGCGAACCCGAAGTATTACGTCCATTACTCATTCCTCAACTCGACCCAACGGCAAATACCGTCATCAGTCAAGCGATTCTCGTGCAACGGGGCGCTAACCGACCTGCGGTAGCCCTCACTTTTGATGCCGGCGCAGATAGTTCTCACACCGCGGCATTCCTCGATGTATTAGCACTTCACCATGTGCACGTGACGTTTTTTCTTACCGGTGATTGGGTGCAAAAAAATCCTGAATTGACACGCCGCATCATTTTCGATGGCCACGAAGTCGCCAATCATTCCCAATCACACCCCGATTTTCGCCAGCTCGATAATGCCGCGATTGCCAGCGAATTACATGGCATGGCTCAGACGTTTTTCGATGCCACTGGCATCTGGCCAGCACCTTATTTTCGTCCTCCATTTGGCGCCTATGACGAACGCGTCTTGCGCACAGTGATTGCCAACGGCTATTTACCAATTTTTTGGACACTCGATAGTCTTGATTCGATCGGCGAAACCAAAAGCGCTGACTTTATCGTTGACCGCATCACCAACACCCTCACCGTAAACCAACGCAACGGTGCTATTTTGCTTTGCCACATTGGAAATCCTTCGACTGCTGAAGCGTTACCGCGCATCCTCGATGAATTTGCCAAACGGGGCATCAACGTTACAACCATTTCGCAAATCCTTTAAACAACTTGTAGCGGATGGTCGGTTTTGCGCAGAAAAATCTCGCGGGGCATAACCATATGCACTCTGTCACCCTGCTCATGTATAATGCCTGTAAGCATGCACAATTTATAGGTGAGAAATGACGGAATCTTTCCAACGTCCAAACGAGATGGCCAAAGCGTACGAACCGCAACAGGTCGAAGAACGCCTATACGATTGGTGGGAATCCAAGGGATTCTTCCAACCATCTACTACCCCTACCGACAAAAACCCATTCGTATTATCAATGCCACCACCCAATGTGACTGGTGAGCTGCACATGGGTCATGCCATGTTTGTCACCCTCGAAGATGTCATCATCCGCTGGCAGCGCATGTGTGGCAACCCTACTTTGTGGGTGCCCGGTACCGATCACGCTGGCATTGCCACCCAACTCCAAGTTGAGCGCATGTTAATCCGCGAAGGAACAAGCCGCGTGGCCGTTGGTCGCGATGAGTTTTTGCGGCGTACATGGGCGTGGAAGGAAGAATTCGGCGGCAAAATCACCCAACAACTCCGTCGGCTCGGGGCCTCATGCGACTGGTCACGTGAGCACTTCACCCTCGATCCGGGGCTTTCCCGTGCAGTTCGTGCGGCATTCAAAAAACTCTACGATGATGGCTTAATCTATCGTGGTATGCGCTTGGTCAATTGGTCACCCAACCTGCAAACTGCCGTTTCTGACCTCGAAGTCGAATACGAAGAACGTGATGTCAATATGTGGCACATCCGCTACCCCATTGTTGATGGCTGGGAAGCCGGCGCATGGGGCAGTGGCCAATGGTCCGCTAACGCCCAAAACTATATCACCGTCGCCACCACCCGCCCCGAAACACTGATGGGCGATGTGGCGATAGCAGTCAACCCCGATGACGAACGCTACAAACACCTGATCGGCAAATTCGCCCTCATTCCCGCCATTAATCGCAAAATCCCGATTGTCGCCGATGAACACGCCGACCCCACCTTTGGGACGGGTGCGGTCAAAATCACTCCTGCCCACGACCACAACGACTACGCCGTGGCCCAACGCCAAAATTTACCCCTCATCAATATCATGAACCGCGACGCTACCCTTAACGATCAAGCCGGTCCCTATGCCGGCATGGAACGCTTCGCCGCCCGCAAACGGGTCCTTACTGACCTGCAAACCGAAGGGTTGTTGGTGTCCACACTGCCCCACCACATGTCAATCGGAATCAGCCAACGCGGTGGTGAAATCATTGAACCACTCCTGAGTGAACAGTGGTTCGTCAAAATGCAACCCCTGGCAGATTTGGCGCTCGATGCCGTCCGTACTGGTCACACCAAAATCATTCCTGATAACTTTGAGCGCGTCTACTACAATTGGCTCGAAAACATCCAAGATTGGTGTATCAGCCGCCAACTCTGGTGGGGACATCGTATCCCCGTCTGGTATACCGCAGATGGCCAAATGATTGTGCCTGGTCCCGATGACCCAGAGCCCACAGGCCCTGGCGTCTATCAAGACCCCGATGTGCTCGACACCTGGTTTTCGAGTGGCTTATGGCCATTTTCGACACTTGGGTGGCCAGACCAAACCGACGATTTGCGGCGCTTTTATCCTACCAGCGTGATGGAAACAGGCTACGATATTCTCTTTTTCTGGGTCGCCCGCATGATGATGCTTGGTTGTTACCTGACCGGCCAAGCCCCATTCCATACCATTTATTTGCATGGCTTGGTGCGCGACAAAGAAGGTCGCAAAATGAGCAAGACCTACGGGAACGTAGTCAACCCGATTGACATCATGGCCCAATACGGCACCGACGCCCTGCGCTATACATTGACTACTAGTAGTACCCCCGGCCAAGATCTAAACCTCAATCCCGAGCGGATTGAATCTGGGCGTAATTTTTCTAATAAACTTTGGAATGTCACCCGCTTTGTGCTCGGCCGCTTCGGCGACTGGAAACCCGATGCATCGGCGATTGTCACCGGCAGTTGTTTGCTCAATTACCCCTATACCGTGGCCGACCGTTGGATCATGTCTCGCTATCAGCGACTGGTTGCTGATGTCGAGCGCCTGATGCACGCGTATAATTATGGCGAAGCGGCTCGCCAAATCCAAGATTTTGTCTGGAGCGAATTTGCCGACTGGTACGTCGAAATCGCCAAAGCGCAACTAGAAGGTGACGAACGCCGCCAACTCTTGACTCGGGAAGTACTTTATACGGTCCTTGAGGGAGCTTTACGCTTGCTCCATCCCTTTATGCCGTTTGTTACCGAAGAAGCCTGGCAATACCTTACGGGTCGGATCGCTCTCGATACGGCTGCTGATTCTATCATGCTCGCCGCCTACCCGCTTCCAGATCCATCACTCCTCGACGAGGCTGCTGAGCGTAGCTTGCAAATGGCCAAGGACATCGTTGTCGGTATTCGTAATATCCGCTCCGAATACAAAGTCGAACCAGGGAAATACATTGGCGTGACTATTGTTTCGCCACATCACGACACACTTACCGAACAACGCGATGTATTGGCGCGCCTTGCCCGCCTTCAAATCGAAGAAATGAACATCGTTGCAACGTTAACCAATCGTTCAAACGCCGCAGCGACCGTGGTTATCGGTGATATCGAAGTATTTGTCCCATTGGCAGGTCTTATTGATTTGGATGCCGAACGCCAACGGCTCTCCAAAGAACTTACTGCAGCCCAAATCGATGCAGAACGCCGACGCATTCGCCTCGCCGATGAAACTTTTGTCGGCAAAGCTCCTGTAGCGATCGTGCAACGGGAACGTGATTCGTTGGCGGCCGTCGATGCCCAAATAGCCCGACTGCAACAACGATTAGTAGATTATAGTAATTAATCCTCAATTGTGGTATTGATGACCGTGGCTGAACTTATTTTAGTGACCTCATGCTAGGGAGTACGTATGCACCCACAAAAAGTATTTATTACCGGCGGCGCAGGATTTCTTGGCATCAATGTAACACGCTATCTTTTATCACGTGGGCACCACGTCGTCTGTTTCGACATTGCTTCATTTGATTATCCCGAACGAGGTCAGATTCAAGAAGTTCGTGGTGATATTCGTGATGCAGATGCGGTATATGCGGCGATGGAAGGGTGTGACCTGGTCGTTCATACCGCTGCGGCATTACCCCTCTATTCCCCCTCAGATATCATGACTACCGATCTTGATGGCACCCGCAATGTATTAACAGCTGCGCATAAACGCGGGATTAAACGCGCTATCCATATTTCATCCACTGCGGTCTATGGTATCCCCGACCATCACCCATTATTCGAAGACGACACATTAGTCGGCGTCGGCCCGTACGGCGAAGCCAAAGTTCAAGCCGAACAAATCTGTGTGCAATTTCGCACCCAAGGATTAATCGTGCCGATTTTGCGTCCCAAGTCATTTGTTGGCCCCGAGCGATTGGGCGTCTTTGCCTTGCTCTACGACTGGGCTAAAGATGGCCATGGCTTCCCAATGATTGGCAGTGGCAATAACCGCTACCAATTTCTCGATGTAGAAGATTTGTGTCAAGCCATCTATCTCTGTGCAACGCTCGATGATACAGTAGTCAACGACACGTTCAATGTCGGTGCAAAACTATTCACCACCATGAAAGAAGATTACCAAGCGGTGCTTGATGTGGCTGGTTTTGGCAAAAAAATCGTGCCATTACCCGCAGCGCCCGTAATATGGACATTACGCTTTCTCGAATTGCTGAAGCTTTCACCACTCTATAAGTGGGTATACGAGACCGCGGTAACAGATTCATTTGTCTCCATTGAAAAAGCACAACAACTCCTCGGTTATACGCCACAGTATTCCAATAAAGATGCGCTGATTCGTAATTATCAATGGTACGTCGCTAATTTGGATAATTTCGCTCATCGTAGTGGTGTGTCACATCGCGTACCATGGAAGCAAGGCATATTGGGGATTGCCAAACGGTTCTTCTAATTCGTTGTCATCATCGCAATCGATACACGTGGGGTTGGCCCAGTATATCTTTTTTGTCGTGTGGTAAAACATGCCGATCAGCAAAAAACCACCTGCTTGGATCATCTTCATCTGTTTACTTTGTGGGATTTCGATATCGCTGTTTGTTGCATTTTTCGCAGTGAACTTGGCACGCAATCCACCACCGGTCGGTACCGTAGATCCAATGCGGCTCAATCAAAGTGAATTTCGTCAGCTGGGCTTGATACCTACCACACCGCAGCATTACATTTTACGAATCGTTGCCAAAGAGTGGTTTTTTGATTTTGGTCAGTCCCGTGATGCGCCGGCAATCATCACCATCCCGCAGCACAGTACCGTCACGCTTACGACCACGAGTATGGATGTAATTCATTCTCTCCAAATCACTGGCCAGCCAATCGTAACCATTGTTCCCGGCAAAATCCAACAACAAATAATCGTTTTTGATACGGCCCAAACTTATACCATTCGCTGTGGGGCTTATTGCGGACCAAAGCACAATCAAATGCAACTCTTGTTGGTGATTACCCCGGCCCCAGAATAAACTAAAGACCAGCACGTATATCTACGTGCTGGTCTTTAGTTTGCCTTTTGGTTTGGTTATCCCACAATAAACACATCGAGCGTCCGTGGTCCATGAACGCCCTCCACCCGATTTAGTTCGATATCAGATGTCGCCGATGGTCCCGAAATAAACGTATAGGGCTGGATTGGGTTTCGTCTCGCTGTTTCGAGCTGTGTAAATGCTTCCGGCACCATTCCCACAATATCTTGAGCACGAATGATGCATAAATGATAATCAGGCAACAGCGAAATCATACGCCGCCCTTGAAACGCCCCCCCATCCAACACTATCGTTCCTGTTTGGGCAATACCTAACGCCGCACCACTGAGGACACCATCCATGCCGGCTACTTCTGCGCGATCAAGTTGTGCATCACGGATAAAATCAATCCCAGTGGGCAACCAACTAGCCGGCAAATCACTCGGAATGACAATTCGCTTTTTACCGCGAATCATCAATCGTTCTCCAATAGCCTGTGCAATAGCATCTGCCTTACATCGCCCTACCCACGCTTTATACTCCGCTACTCGGTGCGCAAACAAGTCAATCCGAACCGCAATATTCTCATCGTCATTACTGAGATACGCCGCATTTGTATGCGCTTCATGAAAATCACCGCGCGAACCATTGCTAATAGCAGTCCGTATTTTCGCTAACATCGCATTTCGACTTGAATTACTCATCACGTTGCCTTTCGCGCCACCAATCCCGAAATGATTGTGGTGGGATTGCAGGAAAATCACGCATCGCTGTCCACTTCCCTAATGGCCCCGGACCATGCTCAATATATCCTTCGTGGACAAATGGCCATTGGGCTAATTGCCCAGCACGCTGTGCAAACTCATAGGTGCTGCGATGCCCAAATGCAGTTGCCATGGCCTTCATACCGATATTCTCACCGTCAAACCAACTCTTTGGTTGGGCTTGCTTTTCTGCCACAACCTTACCACGAAGGTGCACCAATACTTCCGGAATATTGATCCGTACAGGGCACACATCATAACACGCGCCACATAACGATGACGCATAGGGCAACGAATCAGCATGTGCCATCCCTACTAATTGAGGAGTCAAAATCGCCCCAATCGGACCAGGATACACAGATCCGTAGGCATGACCACCCGTGCGCTCATACACGGGGCAGACATTTATACACGCACTACAGCGAATGCAATGCAATGTTTGCCGGCCGACAGAATCTGCAAGTACATCACTGCGCCCATTATCGAGCAACACTAAATGGAATTCTTGCGGACCATCATCTGCATGTACACCCGTCCAAATACTTGTATAGGGGTTCATCCGTTCGCCCGTCGACGAACGCGGTAATAATTGCATAAAGACACCGAGATCTTGCCAGCGTGGCAGGATTTTTTCGATCCCCATCACGCTAATCAACACATCAGGCATCGTTAAACACATGCGTCCATTCCCTTCGGACTCAACCACACACACACTGCCTGTTTCTGCTATTGCAAAATTGGCACCGCTCGTCGCGACGCGTACAGTCATGAATTTTTCACGCAAATACTGACGCGCTGCGGCAGCTAATTCTTTTGGTTCATCGGTTAATTCAGGCAGATTCATGGACTTTTGAAATAGGGCGCGTATTTCTGATCGGTTTTTATGAATCGCCGGTACGAGAATATGCGATGATTTTTCATGTGCTAATTGTATAATTAATTCCGCCAAATCCGTTTCGATTGCCGTAATCCCAGCCAACTCAAGCGCCTCATTCAATCGGATTTCATCGGTCGTTAACGACTTGACTTTGATGATTTCTTTCGCCCCCGTAGCTTGTATTAACCGGGTTACGATTTCATTTGCTTCATGGGCATCTTTGGCCCAATGCACATGCCCACCCGCTTGGGTTATTGCATCTTCTAATTGCACTAAGTAGGTATCGAGGTGCTGGAGCACTTCATCTTTGATGTGTTGTCCTGCTACCCGCAATGATTCCCAATCAGAAAGCTCTTCCACAACGGCAGCACGTTTGGCACGAATAGTCTGGGTCGCCTTACCCATATTCCGCCGTAATTGGGTGTTTTGCAATGCAGACTTGGCACCAACTTCAAACCGAGGAGCCAATGCGATGATGACTGATTCGGGTTTTTTCATGATCTACTCCTGCGCCGCGAGAATTTCGGCAAGGTGTGCGATTCGAACACCACTGCGTTGACGATGTAATGCTCCCCCAATATGCATTAAACACGAGTTGTCCGCGGCAACACATACTTCAGCCCGGGTATCTAATATATGGCGAATCTTGTCCCCCAACATCGCCATCGAAGTATCAGCATTTTTCACTGCAAATGTCCCACCAAATCCGCAACACTCGGTTGATTGCGTTAATGGGACATAATCAATCCCGCGCACGGCTCGTAATAATTGTTCCGGTGCATCACCTACATGAATCCCACGCAAAGAATGACACGTTGGATGATATGTGACGCGATGTGGGTAATATGCACCAACATCTTGGACACCCAATCGATTTACGATAAACTCCGAAAATTCATACACTCGACCCGCTAACAAGGCTACCTCATCTGCAAGCTTGACATCCTGGTGTACCTCTGCTGCAAATCGATACATTTCACGGACCATGCCAACACATGATGCAGATGGAGATACAATCGCTTCGTATTGCGAAAATATTTCAACAAATCGTCGTATCAAGGGCATTGCTTCAACTTGATAGCCGGTGTTAAAGTGCATTTGCCCGCAACATGTTTGCTCCTCGGGAAATATCACTTGGTGGCCCAGTTGCTCCACAACTTTCACAACAGCCTTCCCCGTATCGGGAAATAATGTGTCATTAAAGCACGTAATAAAAAGTGCAACCTGCATGTGACCCTCACATAAAACAATATCTTTTCTCATTCTACACGAATCGACTCTAGCGTATACATAGGTTGTTTCACGTGAAACAATATTGCGATGCAATACGTATGAACAGCCAATTGTTTCACGTGAAACAATTGGCTGTTCATACTACAGAATCATCATTGATCGCAAACCTTTCTTGATTTGTTTACGTACAATGAACGAATACTGTTTCACGTGAAA
This sequence comes from Singulisphaera sp. GP187, assembly GCA_943328915.2. Taxonomy (GTDB): domain Bacteria; phylum Chloroflexota; class Chloroflexia; order Chloroflexales; family Roseiflexaceae; genus UBA965. The sequence goes on from CALQBW020000005.1 coordinate 13,745, forward strand.
CATTTTGGCAGCGTAATAAGACAAAAGTTACATAAATATAGTACAATCAACATATCGTTGCTGTTGTACTTCACATCGCGCAAAAACGTACCTTTTGAACGTTTCTAAACGGTAAACGAGTGAAAATCATTCACAGCATTTGAAGTGATGAACAATTCGATGGGAGAAAGTAGTGACCGTCCTCAATCAGCCACTTCAAGAACCTAGAGCAGGCATTGTTATTGCTTGTATGAACCAAAAAGGCGGTGTTGGCAAAACCACCACAGCAGTCAATCTGTGTGGAGAATTTGCAAAACACAATCTGAAGGTGTTACTTATTGACTGTGATGCGCAGGGCAATGCTGCAACCAGCCTTGGTATTTCAAAGCGCAATCTTGAAAACACCACCTACGAAGTCATCATGGCATCACGCACTGCCGAACAAGCAATTCAACCCACACGACGAACGAATTACGATATTATTGCCGCGAGTGAGCGATTGTCTGGAGTCCAAGTCGAACTTGTAGACGTAGAGGAACGCGAACAACGCTTAGCCTCCGCACTCGAACCAATTCGGAAACATTATGACATTATCATGCTTGATTGTCCGCCTGCGCTTGGATTTGTTTCAATCAACGCTTTAGTTGCAGCCAATACAATATGCATACCGTTGCAATGCGAGTTTCTCGCACTCGAAGGATTAGCCCAACTCAAAAACATCATCGATCGCGTCAATAGCAGCCTTAATCCAAAGTTGTCAATTCTCGGTGTGGTAATGACGATGTACGATGGCCGCACAAATCTTGCTCAACAAGTCGTTGATGAAGTAAGACGTTATTTCCCCGTACATATTTGCAACGTCCCTATTCCCCGTAGTATCCGTGCCAGCGAGGCACCAAGCTATGGCCAACTGCTCTATGAATACGATCCCGAAGGTAGGGCCACACGTGCCTATACGAGTGTCGCCGAAGAATTAATGCAACGCTTAAATCTTACAAGAGGCAAGAAATGACCAAACGTCGTGGTGGATTAGGCAGCGGCCTGGATGCCCTGCTTCCAATTACAGCAAATAATTCGAATAGTGATACATCTTCAATCCGTGAAATTCCAATTGGGGATATCCGACCTAATCGATACCAACCGCGAAAGTCATTTGACGAACAAGCTATTATTGATTTGTCAGAGTCTATCAAAGAGCATGGGATTGTGCAGCCTCTGTTAGTGACACGGTTACCAAGTGGTGGGTATGAATTAATTGCCGGCGAACGGCGCTGGCGCGCTGCTATTCATGCCAAATTGTCCGTTGTACCGGTCGTTATTCGTGAAAGCACTCCACAAGAGATGCTTGAAATTGCCATTATTGAAAACATCCAACGGGCTGACCTCAACCCAATGGAAGAAGCCTTAGCATACCAAGCGCTTAAAGACGAGTTCAATTTAAGCGATGAATCAATTGCTAAAAGAATGGGCAAAGCAAGTCGCGTGCAAATCACAAATACGCGGCGATTATTGCGCCTCATCGATGCCGCACAAATTGCATTACGCGCTGGACAAATAAGCGCCGGGCATGGCCGGGCACTCCTCAAAATAGATGATCCCCAAGACCAACATTTCATGCTCGATTGGATTGTTCGCGAAAACTTGACCGTACGCGAAACGGAAAAATTGACCGACTACCCTTTTTCACAACAAACAATGCGCACACAACTTGGAATTTTGCGTGATACCGCAGCGAAAAAACCAAACCCGCTGACCGGAAAACCCAAAAGAACACCTGTTGATCTTATTGATGAAACAAGCAGTGATGATCGTAGCATTGCTAAAGAACTCGAAACACGATTGGCAACGCCCGTTTCCATTCAACGCACCCCTCGAGATGTGCGGCTCACGCTTGTGTTCCACTCACATGAGAAGTTACAAGAATTCATGGACATGTTCAGTTAAACGCATTGTGCGTCGGGTTTTTTCTCAGAGAGCCAGGTGTTGCGAGGGTAACCATGTTAATTGAACTTAGTATTACAAATTTTGCAATAATTGAACAGGTAAACCTTCGTTTCCACGAAGGATTTACTGTATTGAGTGGTGAAACAGGTGCGGGGAAATCGATTATTATCGATGCTCTTGGTATGCTCCGTGGCGATCGTCTGGATGCAAGCTACATTCGCACAAACTGCGAAAAAGCACGTATCGAAGGTGTCTTCCATGTGAACAAACAAAGCGCTATCCATCAGCTCCTGGCAGACAACGGACTCAACGAAGAAGACGAAGATCAAATTATTATTCTCAGAGAAATTACGCGCGATACTGGGCGCACAATTACCCGCATTAACGGACGCGCCGTCAACAATACCATCCTCCGCGAAATCGGTATTAGTTTGATAGATATTCAAGGCCAACACGAAGGTATGGCAATATTCAATGCCAAAACACACCTCGATATGTTGGACCGTTTTGGAAAACTAATTCCCCTGCGACAACAAGTTGCTGAATACGTTATCCAACTCCGCACAATCCGACAAGAAATTGCGTCGTTACGCCAAGCAGCCCAACAACGCAATGAACGAATTGCAGAATTAATTCAACTCCGCGAAGATGTTAAATCTGCAGCCCTGCTTGAAGGTGAAGAAGACCGGCTCACGCAAGAACGCACGCTCATTCACAATGGTGTACGAATAACTGAAATTGTCACCAGTGCGTATCAATTACTCAATAATGATGAACGCCAATCTCGAGCGCTTGCGACCGCTTCTGTCTTACTAAGCCAACACTTAAGTGACCTTGCCAAAATAGATCCGACTGTCGAGTCACTCGTAAATCAAAGCACCGATATCCAATATGCAATCGAAGAACTCTTCCTAGCCGTGAGAAACTATCGCGACCGCATCGATTTTGATCCACAACGCATAGAAGCCATCGAAGACCGGATTACCGTCTTGCGGATGATTCAACGGAAATATCGTGCCACCATCACTGAATTAATCCACCGTGCCAGCCAAGCCACCGATGAAATTGACCAATTAGAACATAGTGCGGAACACATAGCCCAACTCGAACAACAAGAACACCTGCTCCGCCGGAAAACTGGTATAGTCGCCCAGCAATTATCAACAAAACGTGCCGAATGTGCGAAGTTGCTGACTTATGCAGTCGAAACCGCAGCCCATGATCTGGCAATGCCCCATGTACGATTCCAAGTCCTCCAACAAATTTTCCCCACTGATGACGGAATTATCATTCCCTTGCCAAATGAAGAATCGCAAACGGTAGCCTTCGATCGCACTGGTATCGATAAGGTTGAGTTTTTAATTGCACCAAACCTTGGTGAGGATCTCAAATCTCTTGCCAAAACTGCTTCTGGTGGCGAAGGTTCTCGACTTTTCCTTGCCCTAAAAGCAGTGCTTTCACAAGTAGATACCGTCGAAACAATGGTGTTTGATGAAGTAGATACCGGGATCGGCGGCCGCGCAGGCTTTGTGGTCGGGGAGAAACTGTGGAATATTAGTCGCCATCACCAAGTCCTTTGTATATCGCACCTCGCGCAAGTTGCGACATTCGGGGATAGTCATTTTGCTATTACCAAACACATTTCGGGCGAACGTACAACGACACATGTTGAACCGCTCACTCCACACGCTCGTATCGAAGAAATTGCGGCAATGCTCGATGGACAGCCTGTTACTGAACAAAGTCGTATGGTTGCCCGCGACTTAATGAATCGAGCGCAAAACCTTAAATCGCTCGCTCCTGCACACGGGTATACGCCTTCATTGTCTTAACAATTGGTGCTTGTGTTTGTGGGTTGATTTTAATACTACCGGCATTGTTCCATTAATTATGTGCGGTTTATTGGTTGGTCGATTCGCATTATTTGAAATATATACAAATCGGAGGCTACGGTGCCCAATTCATCTCCTTTCGTACTTTGGTGTCGCCGCTTGATTGAATTTGGATGGCTATTTACGATTGTATTTATACCTTCGTATTTCAATCTCCTTTCATCTCGCCATTTCGAACCAGACAAAGCAATAGTATTGCGTGCTCTTGTCACCGTAATGGCTGCAATTGCGGTTATGCAGTGGATATATACTTCTGCAAACGCACCGCAGCGAAATGCCGTTGCCAAACCTTTTTCCTGGCAACAATGGCTCCGCACGTACCCTCTAGTGATCGCGATTATTATCTATATTGCGGTGTTTTTATTGGCGACTGCAACGTCAATTGTTCCGAGTGTGTCGTGGTGGGGATCATTTCAGCGCCTGCAAGGAACGTATACCAATATATCGTATATTGTGTTGGGGTTGTTGATTGTCCGCTTTCTCACAACACGCGAACAACTCCTGCGATTTACGGGGATCATCGTATTATCCGCAATTATTCCCACGTATTATGGAATAATCCAACATTCAGAACTTGACCCGCTACCTTGGAAGGGTGACGTTATTACCCGTGTCGCATCAACCATGGGGAATTCTATTTTCATTGCCGCCTTTTTGATTTTGGTCATTCCGCTCGCCATCGCTTTTGCAATCTCCCATTTACAAAGAGCCCAAATCCAATCTACCCAACCGCGCTTCTTTGCATGGCAATGGGTACTCGGCTATATATTTGCTTTACTTGGTGCCTTCGTGGTAGCCTTTGCTGCCATGCAATTCGGGGCTGTGGTACGCGCAATAGACATCCGCTTCTGGTGGGTCTACCCCGGGGCTTTAGTATGCGCCACCGCAGCATTACTCTTACCCGTCTGGCCAATGCACCGTACACTCAATCAACGGTTTATCATATTCTTACCTGTAATCTTGACGATCATTTATGTCATCCTCGCAAGCGTTTCATCGGCAACGAGTGATGGCGTGCAATTCATCACACCGAGTGCCGATCGCTTTGGAGCAAATTGGCAATTATGGCTCATTGCCGCGGTATTCTTGCAACTTGCCGCTGCCGGCTGTTTCGTCATCGCACCGAAAGGTGTCGAACATGCTCCACTGATTCATTGGGCAGCTGGCATCGGAAGTATATTCCTCACCGCGAGTATGTTGGTAACCGTTTTTTATACGCAGAGTCGCGGTCCATGGATTGGTGGCGGTGTCGGTGTTTTCACCTTTATTACAATCTATCTGATCGATTTAATGAAAAATTCCCCTACTCATACCCATCGTGCAAAACGACTCTTATTCATTGAATTAATTGGGTTTTTGAGTATAGTAGTGTTTTTAGTCGTGTTTAACTTTGCAAATATTCCTGCCCTCAAACCAATTCGTGACTTACCGTACATTGGTCGTATGGGGAAATTATTCGACGTCAGTGCCGGAACCACGGGGAATGTGCGAATGAAAATATGGTTAGGCGATGAAAATGCAGGTGGCACAATTGGATTAATCAAATCAAATCCTGTCCGGACTATCGTCGGTTGGGGACCCGAAAGTATGTTCGTAGCATACACGCCATTCTACCCGCCATCCCTAGCCCACGAGGAATCACGCAGCGCCTCCCCCGATCGCTCACATCAAGCATTACTAGACGAAATCGTAAACAAAGGCATCCTAGGCTTATTGAGCTATTTAGCAATTATCGGTTTTGCTATTGCACTAGCATTTAAATTACTCCGGCGTGCGTGTGTCACGGCTGAGCAACGAATAATAGTCATTGCTGCACTGAGCATGATTGTTGCACATAACATGGAAGGCCAAACTGGTATTCCAATTGTAGTGACGCTGATGTTTTTGTGGATAGCAATTGCATTACTCATGGTCATTGATTTTCAAACAAAACCGATAAACACAACAGCCGAAATTGAAACAGCCTTCGAGCTCACGAAACCAACACCAATGGTTGCACCGTCGAACCGAAGGCGAAATTCACAGCGGACCCAAAGTACTCCGTCTCGCAATACCTCTCCACCGAGCGACAGTAATATTGGCGTGTGGGCTTTCTGTGCGGTGGTACTTGGGTTCGCATTAACAATTGCTTGGTCATGTAATCTCGATAACGCCTTGGCCGATATGCGCTTCCAGCAAGGTCAAAACTACACAGACAGTGCCAATACGTCAGGGAATCTCGATCAGCAAATTATCGGGATGACCTACTATACCGATGCAATCCGCATGGAACCCGAACAAGATTTGTATTACCTCAATCTTGGCCGTTCGTTGCTCAAATACGCCGATGTACGACGCAGTCAACCAGCGACGGTCTCCACGCCAGCCCAACCAATGAATTTAAATGCGTTGATTCAACAACAGACCCCGGCAGACCTGCAAGCATTCCTTGCACCACTCACCGCGAGCGAGGCAACAGCGTATGCCGAGGCATCTTTACTCAAAGCGCATACACTCAACCCACTCAATAAAGACCATTTTGCAAATATGGCGCGTCTTTATATTTTTTGGTACACCCGTGTCGAACCAAAACCGGAAATTCTCCAAAAAGCCTTGCAATGGTTCCACGATGGCATTGACGCGGCACCCAAAGATGTAACAATCCTCAATGAATATATCGAATCGCTGCTTACCTATGCAGAAAGCATCAAAACCAGTGACCCAACCATGGCAAAGAAAACAATTGCAGATGCAAATACACTGTTGCAACGATCAATCGCCTTAGATGAAAAATATAGCGATACAACACTCCGTCAAGCCAATGTCTTGCGCGCACAGGGTGATTTTCCCAAAGCAGTATCCATATATACGCAATTAATAGCGAAGAATCCACGTGTACTCGATGCACAAATAACGAAGATCATCCGCCAGCTTGCTTCGCAACCAGCATTACTCACGCAACTCCGCGATACGTACAATACCAACCTAAAGCCAACAGATACACTATCACTCTCAATAATTGGGTTGATTTCGTCACAACTCAATGATCACCCAAATGCAATTTTGGCTTTTGGCAAACTCGCACAATTGCAACCAGAAAATCTCGAAGCGCAGCAAAACTATACATTGGTGCTCAGTGATGGCCAACGCTATACTGATGCCACCATTCAAGCCGAAAAACTTGCTGCACTTGCAAAAACCAAGGGTGTATCACAAGATAATCTGTCGCTCTACACCCAACTCATCGATTTCTTCAAAGCCAAAGCTGGGAAGTAAAATAGACAACAAAAAGCCCACGCGGCAATTGCCGCGTGGGCTTTTTAGAGGATTACTTAACGCGAGCCTTTAAGGTGCTGCTGGCACTGAAGCCTGGGGTTTTGGTAGCAGGGATGTTGATCTTTTTACCCGTTTGTGGGTTCACACCTTCGCGTGCTTGGCGTTGGCGAACTTCGAACGTACCGAAGCCAGTCAATGTCACTTTTTCACCAGACTTCAATTGATCAGCAATTACTTCCAGTGCTGCATCAACAACTTCTTTGGTGTCTTTCTGCGACATTTTGGCTTTTTCGGCAACTGCCTTCACAAAGTCTGTCTTTTGCATTGCTCTGCCTTTCTGCATTACTATCACTAATTCCACTTGTATTTATAATACTTTTTTATTCTGTTGTCAAGTAAATTGCAAACAAAATTGGAAAGGAAATATTTTTACATCAATTCTATACCAATATTGAATTCGCATATTAAATTTGAACACTAAACGTACGTTTGGGATATCGTGCCAACCGCAAGCGCACTGTATTGGGTAATCTTGTGGCGGACACGATCTCCATGGAACCTACTGCCCATCGATATAAATTGCTTTCTCTTGCGAGAAAAATTCAACAGCACCTTTGCCCATTTCGCGGAACATCCCAGAACCACTATGCTTGAATCCACCGAACGGTGCTTGAATCGAAACACCGGCTGTCGGTTGATTAACCTTGAGCATCCCAGCCTCGGCGCGTTCCGCAAAACGAATAGCATTGCGTAGGTCATTTGACACTAACGATGCTGATAATCCATATGGAATATTGTTCGAAATTGCGAATGCTTCATCTAACCCATCTGCTTCGATAATTCCAATGACCGGCCCAAAAACCTCTTCTTGGGCAATACGTGAATCTGGACGGACGTTGCTCAACACGGTTGGCCGCACAAAATAACCATTGCCAACATGTGGCGCTCCACCAGCCAAAATTTGTGCCCCCTCACTACTCGCAATTTGAATATAATCCATGTCTGTATTGCGTTGGCTCGCACTGACCGCCGGACCCATTTGCACACCATCGACCAACCCCGGGCCGACAATCAACGCCTGAGCGGCAGCGGCAAGCCGTTTCGAAAATTCTGCAACCACGGATTTATCAACAATAACCCGGCTCGTCGCGGTACACGCTTGGCCGGTCAACCCAAATCCACCTCGGACCACAATATTTACTGCTTTATCGAGATCTGCATCCGCGGCAACAATCACAGGATTTTTTCCACCCATTTCGAGATGGGTACGGGTCAATCGCACTGCTGTTTTTTGGTATAGCGCATGCCCTACCACATATGAGCCCGTAAATGAAACAGCTTTGATACGTACATCAGTAGCCAGCGTATCACCGATGGTACCACCACTGCCGGTAACACAATTCACCACCCCGGCAGGAACACCCGCTTCATGGAGGGCGGCCATCAACCGTAACGCCATCAACGGGGTGGCTGATGCCGGCTTGAGGACAACCGCATTCCCCATCACCAAGGCCGGTGCCATCTTCCATACCGGAATCGACAATGGGAAATTCCAAGGGGTGATGATTGCCACAACCCCTAGCGGTACCCGCACGCTATACAGTAACGTCGATGGGGTGTCTGCTGGCAATACATCACCACCCACCCGCCATGCTTCACCAGCAAAATAGCGAAATACTTCTACCGCACGAATTACTTCCATGCGTGCTTCTGTTTTGGTTTTGCCTTCTTCACGAGTTAATTCAATCGCCCATTGTTCGATTTGCGTTTCAATCAAATTGGCAACTTTATGTAATATCCGCCCACGTTCTGGCGCCGGCCGTGCCGCCCACGCAGGTTGGGCAGCGGCAGCTGCGGCAATAGCCTGCTGTACATCACCTATAGCCGACGCTGGAGCATATCCGACCAATTCGTCTAGTTGGGCGGGGTTGCGGATTTCGAGATAATTGCCGTTACTAGGTGCGACCCATTCCCCACCAATAAAATTCCGTTGTTTTTCCATTGCGTCCCCCTTATGGTGAGAAAAGCGACGCACATTTGCATCGCTTTTACCCAAAAAATAATACTGCGAAGCAAATTATGCCTGATAGTCTGGATTATCCCACACAATCAATGTCGCATCATTTCCTAATTCAGCGTCATGCAGATAATCATGAATAATTCCGCGCACCGTGTAACCATTGCGTAATTGTGGTGTCAACGTCGGGTCCTTCAATTCACCACTGGCTACTTTGGCCGCATATTCGGCCAAAGACATCTTCGCTTTGTGGAAGCGATACCCCGGCACCATCCCACCACCAACCATGCCACGCAAATTAATTGTTTTAATCAACACCTTGCGTGCCGCATATAACGCTGACGCAATCCCACGTTGGCGAAATTCCGGCAACGTACTCATATCAGCGCCATACAACCATTCCCCGTGAGCAATGTGATTCGTAAAATACCCACTCGCAATCATATCATCAAATGCATGTTGGGCATGCCCTAAATCAATATTGAGGCGCAACGATGAACTCATCCCGACAATTTGCGTCCCAATCACCGCCACATGTTGTCCTGCAGCGAAAATAGTCACTTGGCTTACGATGTGTTCATGGCGAAACAAATGTATCGGGTCGAGTGATGGGTAACAGCGTTGCTGCAACAATTCGAGTTCAGGAGCATCTTCCAACCGTGTTTGGCGAATGGTTACCGGTAAATTCGTCATTATAATACCGAACGCACAGCCGCATCCAGCACAGCCAAACCTTCTTGGAGTTGTTCATCAGTAATAACCAATGGCATCAACAATCGCACACAGTTCGTATATAACCCGGCCCGCATAGTTATCACCCCATGTTGCAAACAATAGCTGCTGATCTTGGCGACTGCATCGGGGTCTGGTTCGCGTGTGGTGCGATCTTTGACAAATTCAATGGCAATCATGCTGCCAAGCCCACGGACATCACCCACTTTGGGTATCTCACGTTGCCACGATTCACCAAGTGCGCGAATTTGAGCGCCGATTTTTTGTGAGCGTTCTAGCAAGTCGCCATCTTGAAATTGATTCATGACTTCGATGGCTGCCACACATGCCAATGGATTGCCACCGTACGTGCCACCAATCCCGCCGACATGCACTTTGTCCATCAATGCAGCTCGACCCGTTACTGCTGCCAATGGCATCCCTGCAGCGATTGATTTAGCAGTAACGATGATATCTGGTTCAACTCCCATTTGCTCCATCGCAAACAATGTTCCGGTTCGGCCAAATCCGCACTGGACTTCATCGGCAATCAAGACAATTCCGTATTTATCGCACAAGGCTCGTAATCGTTGCATGTACGATTTGGGGACGGGAATGAAGCCACCTTCACCTTGGACTGGCTCGATAATAATTGCCGCAACCGCAGACGCATCAACATGCGTCAACAACATCCGTTCGAGTTGATCCGTACAGGCACCACTACATGCGTTTTGACACATCCGGCATTGGTATTCATACGGGAATGGCGCACGATACACTTCAGGGACAAACGGTCCGAGATTTTTTTTGAAGGCGGTTTTGGAAGTGAGTGATAAGGTGAGTAGTGTCCGACCATGATACCCACCTTCAAACGCAATAATCGCTTGGCGACCAGTGGCCACTTTGGCTATTTTGATGGCATTTTCGACACCTTCGGCGCCACTATTCGCCAAAATTGTTTTACAGGGACCACTAATCGGCACCGCATCGTTGAGGCGTTCACACAATTCAACGTACGATTCGTAGGTGCCAACCAATGCTGAGAAATGAATCAGTTTTTGTGCTTGGGCATGTATTGCATCTACCACCGCCGGCATTGTATGGCCGGCATTCATCACGCCAATACCACCGACAAAGTCAAGATACGTATTACCATCAACATCTGTAACCGTTGCACCATGTGCATGATCACTAGCGATAGGATGTGCTTTGTAAAGTCCAGTAGGAACAGCAGCTTCACGGCGTGCCACAATTGCTCGTGATTTCGGACCAGGAACTTCAGTTACAAGATTAATCGTCTTTGCCATTGCATAATCCTCTCACAAAAATAACCTTATTCAGGAATTTGACCACCGAACTGTTCTGCATATTGTAACCGATAGAGACGTGCATAATAACCATTCAATGCCAGTAATTCATCATGCGTACCATCTTCTACCAATTTGCCACGATGTAACACCAATATCCTATCAACGTAACGAATCGTCGATAATCGATGAGCAATAACCAGAGATGTTCGTCCCTTGAGGAGGCGTTGTACTGCAACTTGCATAACCTGTTCTGTTTCGGTATCGACACTACTGGTGGCTTCGTCGAGGATCAACATGACTTCAGGATTAAATGCCATAGCCCGTGCAAATGCCAACAGCTGGCGCTGACCAACGGATAGATTAGACCCACGCTCACGCACTTCATAGTCAAATGTACCGGGAAGCTTATCAATAAATGTTGATGCCCCAGAAATCTCGGCAGCAGCACGGACTTGCGCTTCGCTAATTGTGCCATCGTGTAACCGAATGTTATCACGAATACTGCCACTAAAACAGGTGGGATCCTGTGGCACAGCACCGACATGGCGCCGCAAATCATGTTGGCGTAGCGTCCGAATGTCAACACCATCGAGTAAAATCGCACCCTGTTGGATTTCGTAAAAACGTGCCATCAAACTAACGAGCGAGGTTTTCCCCGCTCCGGTAGCACCCACCACGGCAACTGCTTGTCCCGCAGGAATTGTAAATGAAACACCTTTGAGCACCGGTTCCGCTGGATTATAACCAAAAATAACATTATCAAACGTTATTTCACCACGAACGGGGATAGCCAATTCTGCGGGTACCGCAGGGTCGATGATTTCGGCAGGTGTATCAAGCACTCTGAACACCCGCTCCGACGATGCCATCGCACTCTGTAGCGTGTTGTAGCGGTCTGCTAATTGTCGTATTGGCTGGAACGCTTGGTCGGTGTATTGAATAAAGGCAACTAATAACCCAATCGTCACATAATCCCCTAACACCAAGTTGCCACCCAACGTCAACAATACCGCCGAGGCTAATACTGATGTGACATAAATTGTAGGGAAAAAAACCGCAAATGTGTTGTTGGAGCGAAATTGTGACTGTAAATATTCTTTACTGATGGTCGAAAAGAAGCTTCGGCTACTCTCTTCACGACGGAATAACTGCGTTACCAACACACCAGTAATTTGTTCGTTGAGGTAGGCATTGATACGGGCTAATCGTTGGCGCATCACCCGATATGTTGTCCGCATAATCCGTTGGAAAATAATCGTCGACAAAATCACCACCGGAAAAATGCAAAACGCCACCAATGCCAACCGCCAACTTAATATCAGCATTGTCACCACAATAAATAACAACCGTACCAAATCACCCAACAACGCTACGGTGCCTTGCGTAATAAAGTCATTTAACGCATCAACATCATTAGTAATGCGGGTAAGCAATCGTCCGACAGGATTATGATCAAAAAAACTCAGGCTCATTGATTGAATATGCCGAAAGATAGCCATACGTATATCAATAATAATCCGTTGACTCATCGATTGCATAATATATGTTTGTATATAGCGAAACAGAAACGAAAATACCAGCGTTACTGCATATATCAAGAAAATTGGCCATATACCGGCCACATCACCGCGAGAAATAGGCCCATCGATGGCTGTGCGTATCAAAAACGGTGGAATGAGTTCTACTATTGCACTCCCAACCATCAACACAATGGCTGCAGTCAACGCCCATTTATAGGGAAACACAAAGCCCATTAGACGACGTACTAATCGTCCATCGTAGGCTTTCCCTAGTATTTCATCATCGTAAAAAGTCATGCCATCCCCCGTATTCGCAGATTACGTACACTTCGTCTATCTACCGATTATGCATTATCAACTTCATCTGCCAATGTCTCACGTTGGGACATAGCAGTATACAAACCACCATGGGCCAACAAACTGGCATGTGTACCTTGCTCGGCTATTTCGCCATCGCGAAGCAGGATAATTAAATCAGCATCACGCACGGTGGCTATCCGTTGTGCAATCAATATGGCGGTTCTTCCGTGACGAAATTGGCGCAACCCTTCGAGGATTTGCGCTGCAGTGTGCGTATCAACACTCGATAATGCATCATCTAGGACGAGTATTGCTGGGTTGCGCAACACCGCCCGCGCGATAGCCGTGCGTTGTTTTTGACCACCCGACAAGGTGACACCACGCTCACCGACTAATGTGTCGATTCCCGCTGGGAGTTGGACAACGTCATTACTCAATCGCGAGATGTGCAACGCTAGTTCGATTTCTTCAACTGAAGCGTCAGGCCGACCAAAAGCCACGTTTTCTCGGACAGGAACGCTAAACAAAAATGTATCTTGGGGCACATAACCAATACCTTCACGGAGCGACGATAACGAAATGTCGCGGATATCATGGCCATCGACAGAAATCACTCCTTCGCTGGGATCTTGGACACGCGCCAATAAATTAACCAATGTTGTTTTGCCACCACCAGTTGCACCGACAATCGCTACGGTTTTCCCTTCAGCAACATCGAATGAAATATTGCGCAAAATCCACCGCGCATCCGCACCGTTTCCAACCGACACCCCAACATTATGAAATTTAATCGCTCCCGTGACGACATGGTCAATTCCACCATGATCATCGTTATTACGAATTGTTGGGATTCGTTGCAATACCTCGCCTAAGCGCCCTGCAGCAGAAACGGCTTGTTGGTAAAGGTCGACTGTCCAACCAAGTGCAACTACTGGCCAACCCAATGCTGCCAAATAACTGTTAAACAACACGAGATCACCGATGCTCATTTTGCCTGCTGCTACTTGTTGACCACCAATAAGCAATACAAGCGAACCGATAATCCCCAACACGAGACTAATAATTGGCCACAACAACCCACTTAATAGCACATAGCGCACATTTTGGGCTCGGTAGCGTTCATTTACCCGCAAAAACTCTTCGGTTTCCTGGGCTTCTTGGGTGTAGGCTTTGATTGTACGGATGCCTGAAAAATCTTCTTGGACGCGCGTTGATACTTCGCCAAATAAATCTTGCACTTTACGAAAAATCAAGCGCATCCGTGCCCCGACAACAATAAACAAAATTGTAACAACCGGCAATAATGCGAGCACAATCAGCGCCAATGTTAGATTAGTGGCGACCATGAGTGCCGATGCCGAAATAATCATGAGCACTGCACCGATTTGTTGTACCCCAGGACCAAAAAATTGGCGGATTGCAGAAATATCGTTCGTCACTCGGGTCATCAAATCGCCCGTATGGTGTTCACCATAAAATTTTTGATCGAGAATCAACAATCGGTGAAACATCGCCTCACGCACATCACCTTCTACTTGGTGAGCAGTGCCGAGGATTAGCACCCGCGCAATAAACCCAAACAGAAAAACAACCGCAGCCATGGCTAACATTTTTAGCGCAGACGCAACCAAATCTTCCCAAACAATCCCTCTTGTGCTGATTTCATTTACGACATCACGCACGACTTGGGGCACCATTACCGTAAATCCTATTTGGATGGCGTTACACAAAATACCCAATAGGTACCGCCAACGATAGCGTAACACATACGGCCACAATGCACGTAATTGATTCATGAACCAGTCCCTTAATAATGGATTTTTGTCTGATTGTAAGTATACCACCGCAAAAGAGACCTGCCCACGCACATATGTACATAGGCAGGTCTCTATTGAATTTGCGGAGTGTCAATGCAACACTATTCGTCGTTCTGCATTGCCATTTCGCGTCGTTTTTGGTCACGTTTGCGTTCTTCTTGGTTGAGCAATCGTTTGCGCAAACGATAATTCTTGGGAGTGACTTCCAGTAATTCGTCATCGCCGAGGTATTCAACGGCGTCATCAAGGCTCAGGTTCCGTGGGGTTTCGAGCCGCAATGAATCATCAGCACCCGATGACCGCATATTGGTCAAATGCTTCTTTTTGCAGCAATTGACTTCAAGGTCTCGTTCACGGATGTGTTGGCCGATAATCATGCCTTCGTACACTTCATACCCTGCAGCAATGAAGAGTTGTCCGCGCTCTTGGGCACCAAACAGGCCAAAGGTGGTGGTCATACCGGCTTCTGACGCCACAAGTGAACCCAGTGCCCGCGTACTAATTTCACCCATCATAGGTTGGTATTCGAGAAACAATGAATTGAGTTGGCCTTCGCCACGGGAAGCAGTCATGAATTGTTGGCGGAAACCCAACAAACCACGCGTTGGTACATGGAACGTAAGGTTGACGGTGCCATCTTCACGATAGCTCATATCGCGCATTTGGCCACGGCGTTGACCGAGTAATTCAATAACCGTACCTTGGTACTGTTCAGATACTTCGATTTCGACCTGTTCCACTGGTTCCATCCGCTGCCCATCAATCATTTTAAAAATAACTTCAGGCCGTGATACTTGGAATTCATACCCTTCGCGGCGCATGTTTTCAATCAAAATGGTCAAATGCAATTCACCACGTCCGCTCACCACAAACGCATCGGGGACGTCGGTGTCTTCGACACGCAACGCCACGTCACGGTCACGCTCGGTATACAAACGATCCCGCAGTTTGCGTGACGTCACATGCGTTCCTTCGCGTCCGGACAGCGGGCTCGTATTGACGCCAAAGGTCATACGCACGGTTGGTTCTTCGACTGCGATGATTGGCAGCTGTTCGGCACCAATCACATCGGAAATCGTGTCGCCAATCATACCATCAGCAATCCCCGAAACGGCCATAATTTCGCCCGCTTGTACTTCTTCGACTTCGGTACGATTCAAGCCGTTATATACAAAAAGTTGGATTATTTTGGCAGGAGTTTGCGTACCGTCATGGGCAAACCGAATTACTTGCTGCGCCTTGCGCAACGTGCCACGACGCAAACGACCCATCATAATTTTGCCACGATAGTCGTCATAAAACGTATTGGTAACCAACATCTGTGCCGAAGCGTCGTTATCGACATCTGGGGCTGGAATGGTTTCGACAATAGCATCAAACAGTGGCTCAAGAGTTTCGGCCAAATTATTGAAGTCGGTACCCGAAATACCGTTTATCGCACTTGCGAAAATCACAGGGAAATCGGCTTGGTCATCGCTGGCACCCAATTCAACAAACAAATCGAATGTTTCGTTGACAACCCATTCAGGGCGGGCATTGGGGCGGTCGATTTTGTTGACGACTACGATTGCTTTATGTCCTGCAAGCAATGCTTTGCGCAACACAAAACGGGTTTGTGGCATTGGCCCGTCGACGGCATCGACCAACAACAATACACCGTCGACCATATTCATAACCCGCTCGACTTCACCACCGAAGTCTGCGTGGCCTGGAGTGTCAACAATGTTAATTTTGGTACCCTTGTACACCACAGCCGTGTTCTTGGCCATGATGGTAATACCACGCTCACGCTCGAGGTCATTCGAGTCCATCACCCGCTCATTGACCTGCTGGTTATCACGGAATGTACGTGATTGACGAAGTAGCCCATCGACAAGGGTCGTTTTGCCATGGTCTACGTGCGCAATAATTGCAATATTGCGCAAATCGGATCGCTTCATGATTTCTCCATAGGAAACATACCAAACGCCTCGACCATTGGTCGGGGCGCATCGATGCAACACACAACTTTCTATAGTGTACCACGGTAACGCATTTTGTGTCATTACAATTAGCAGTAGCGTATCACCATATTCCACGAATATGCCAAATTATGGATTGACTCACCGTGGTCTTTTATTGCAAAGCAAATCATTTTGTTTTTTACGCGTGCTGTTTGTGTCTTGTTATATACGTTATATTTTAATTAATATAAGAAATAGTCGTACTACTAGTCCGTGGGGATAAGTTGAAAACCGGTTTTTTGATGAACAGATTCAAGAATTTGTCAAGGAAGAATCGTGGATGAGTATCCACTGTTTGTCCAGACAAAAAACAAACAACGGAACTACTCAACAACATATACACGGACACACACTGCATATCCCCAATGTTTTCCCCAAAAGCAGTGGATAACGTGAAAACGGCAAAAAACAACACACAAGTAATCCCATCCCCGCGCACCGGTTATACACTACTTACACACAGATAAATGCCAAATAAATAGTAACAGCAAATGCCGCCACCACTGGCAGTACATCCTGTTGCAGCTATCTAGTTTTCTCTATCAGGTTTAGTGTTGCGTTCTGCACTTGAATGCTAAAAGCCATCTAACAAGCCTTCTTGTATTGGATCAGGTTCGTATGCAGTCACTATGTATTGATTCAATTCAGCATCATCAATAAGTTTTTGAAATGAATCACTGCCAATACGCGAAAATGCGCGGTAATATAAATTTAATAGGCTGGCCAATTCCTTATTGCCTTCAAACTTATCGGTTTCATCATTCCATTCTGCTGTTGCATCACCTTGCGTTATAACCATAATCATTTGCCACCATCTTTCACGATTTGTGCGAATAACTCTAAAAGTTCAGCATCTTTATTCAACAGTTTTTGTGCAACATAATCAATGGCAGTAGTAAGCACTTCTGACCATTTACCACTATTTGATAGGTGATTTAATAACAAAACGCATAATTCCCCCACACGCCTGTTGGTGTGGGGGAATTCGTATTCTCACGTGGGTTATTCAGGATTGCTTTTTTTGTTTTCGTCGTCGTTATCAAGTGAATTAATGAAATCACGAAAAAGTGATAAGGAGTCTTCGCTTTTGGGCGAATCTGCTGGAGAACTGGGGGCAGCGTCACTTGGCGTGTTGCCAGGAGAACGAAACAACGGTACATCCTGTTGCTCTTCGGTGTCAAAGGGGACGCTAGATTGATCAAACACATGGGGTGCAACAAAAATAGGCACATTTGCGCGTAATGCTAATGCAATAGCGTCACTTGATCGGGCATCAATTTCAATCGGACCAGAGGCAGCGGTAGCAGAAATACGGGCATAAAAAGTAGTGTCTTGAATATCATTTATGGTGACATGCTCAATTTGGGCGTTAAGTTCCAGAAATATGGTAATCAGCAAGTCATGCGTCATTGGTCGACTCGGCGTTAAGCTTTGTAACACAAAAGAAATTGCATCGGCTTCAAATTGACCAATCCAGATTGGTAAATAGCGTCGGCTATCGGAATCGCGTAACACGACCACGCGATTTTGCGTGAGCAAACTTACCCGCACACTATCGACAGTGACTCGTATCATTGCGCTTCCTTTCATCAACAGAATGTCAATACTTATATAATACACGTGTTTGCGTGTTGGTGGGGAATTGCATAGCACGCAGGTTTTGGGGTTACGAAAACAAAATATACGGAATTAAGATAATTGACACGCCGTATACTTGCGTCGTATGATGGGGGTAATTGTGATTGTAATGCGATTCAAATGATAATTCCCAAGACAACCTCACCAATATTTATGAACTGGTTTCTTTCGTTACGCCGCGGCGAAATCGCTGTACGTCGCGTCATTTGGGACGTGATCAATGCAATGCCATTCAATTTGGCGACCAAACAGCAACTTGCACCCTATATCCAACGCGAAAATGCCCAAGCACAAGATGTTGCACTCCGGTCTGCAAGAGCGGTGTTGACTGGGCAAATAAACGGAAACCAAAACGCAAACGCAGCATTTATGGTGCCAGCACCACATGATTTTTTTGTCGTGGATTCATTGTTAGACCCCCAGATAGCTGGTCATTTGACGATTGCCGTGCTGGTGGGCTTGATATTGATTTTTGGGAATAGCATAATCGAAAATAGTGGATTGCAAGGCAAAGATCGTCCTGGGATGAACCAAAAATCGGGTTTTGACATGACGATTGAAATTGATGCCCCCTTACCACAAGTCATGAGTGCATCCGAGTTAACCGTACCGCAAATGGTGACGCCGCTGCCGAGCGCTGCACCGCCGTATCTGTTCTATCACCGCATTCAACCCAATGATACACTCGGTGGTATTGCAGCAGAATACAATATGAGCCCGCGAGTGCTGTTTTGGGCAAATGGACTCCAAAACGGTCGGGTATTTATCGTGGGGAGTACCGTGCGTATCCCACGGTTGCCTGGTGTGTCGCATACCGTAGCTGAAAAAGACACCATTGCATCAATCGCGGAGCAATACGGTGTGAAAATGGAAGCAATCACCCTTTTTCGCCCAAATCGTATACACCAAAACGAAGATTTATACGTCGGCAAAGAAATTTTTATCCCGTATGCAGTGCCGGAATATCCGCAAGCCATTATTAATAAATATGGTGGGGTTGATGGTGTTGCCACGATGGAAGCCATCGAAACTGTGACGGTGCTCCAAGATGAAACCAATGTGCGTAAGGGACCAGGTCGGGCGTTCGACAAAATTGGCACCGCACGGCTGGGACAACGCCTTATCCCTATCGCACGGTATGGCAGTTGGGTAAAGCTCGAATTAAACCCCGGTGAAATTGGTTGGATCAAAGGCGCGCTGCTTGGAATGTCTGATGGATTGGTAGGTGGGCTGCCGACGGCAACCAATGTACCATGGCCCCCGCCGCGGTGGACATGGCCAACAACCGGAAAAATTACATCACCTTTTGGCTGGCGAAGTGTCCCGATGTACATGTTTCACAACGGGGTTGACTTTGCCAATGTGGCAGGGACACCTATTTATGCAGCGCGTTATGGCAGAGTATTTGAAGCAGGTTGGTGTAGTGGCTTTGGATATTGCGTGCGTATTGATCATGGTGGTGGTGTGGTATCGATTTATGGCCATATGTTAAAAAAACCGGTTGTCCATGTGGGTAATATTGTGGATATGGGTGATTTAATTGGTTTGATGGGCAGCACGTATGATGCTGCGGGGGGGGGCTTTTCTACCGGGGTCCATTTGCATTTGACCTTCAAAATCAACGGCAAATATGTTGATCCGCTCAAATACCTCCCGTAACACAAAGGAAAAACGGTGACATCGCAAACCCCCATGGGACGGCGCATCGCGCTCGCCGCAATGCTCATTGCTGTTGGTAATATTACGAGCCGCCTAATCGGAGTCATCCGTGAGGCGGTTTTTGCGGCGACATTCGGTCGTGGCAATGAATTAGCTGCCTTCACCGCCGCTGCCACCATCCCTACCCTCGTCTATGACTTGTTGTTGAGTGGCGCGTTGAGTGCGGCACTCGTGCCAGTATTTAGTCGAGTGGTACAACAACCAGAAGTGCGTGATGCATTAGTATCAAGGGTACTGAGTCTCATGATTGTCGTCGTGAGTGGGATTGTATTGCCATTGTTATGGCTCGCACCGCAAGTGGTGCAATTCCTGGCCGGTGGGTTTGACGCACATCTGCAAGCACTCACCACCAGCATGGTGCGCTGGATGTTGTTCGCGGTGCCGTGTATGGTGGTGGCTGGAGTGATGACGGCGGTGCTCCAAGCCCAACAACAATTTGTGCTGCCAGCCTTCGCCACAAGTATCTTCAATGTAGGAATTATTATTGCGGCAGTGATTTTGGCGCCTTGGCTCGGTCCAATTGCGTTGGCAATCGGCATGGTGTTGGGCGCGGCGTTGCAAGTTGCCTTGCAATATTCTGGGTTGCGGACAAGTCGTTTGACGTGGCGCACTGATTGGAACGATCCGTCGATCCGCGAAATGTTGCGGTTGTATGCGCCAGTCGCGCTGGGGATGGGTTTTTCGGCAATCGGGACGCTCATTGATCGCAGGTACGCGACCGATTTTGGTGCCCAAGTATTGCCGACAATGCGGTACGCTACTACGCTTATCCAATTCCCGTTGGGATTGGTGGCAGCAGCGGTTTCGACCGCAATATTACCTGCTTTGGCTCGGTTGAGTGATGGCAAATCACTCGATCAGTTTCGCAACACCGTTGGGACGGCGTTGACGGTGGTTATTGCCTTGATTGTGCCAGCCAGTGTGGTGTTATGGCTGATTCGCGTGCCGCTTACGGCGGTCATTTTGCAACGCCAAGCATTTAGTATGGCAGACACCCAAGCGGTCGCCAACACATTGATGTACTACATTCCTGGATTACCAGCAGCGGCGATAGATCAAATTTTGCTCTTTGCCTGTTATGCCCGCGGCCGCACGCTTGCACCCAATTTAGTGCAAGGCGGTGCTATATTTGCCTATGTGTTGGGGGTTTGGCTGGTGATGCCGTGGCTTGGTCATAGCGCCGAGACATTGGCAATGGCCAATTCGATCCAATGGATTGCACATATGCTCTTGATGGCATTTATATGCCAGCAACAATTTGATTTACGAGGGTTAGCTATTGGTCAGACACTGTTGTTATGTGTGATTGCCGCAGCGGTGACCTGGGCGACCGTCCAAGCGGTGATGACCATCGTGGTGATTTCGCAGGTTTTTATTCAAGTGATTGTGATTGCCGTGTTGACCGGGGTAATTTATCTTATCGTGGCGTGGTTACTTGGGATTACTCCGGTCCTGTTTGCGGCCGCTTTGATCCGCCAGCGTCTGACCAAAGCGTTTATACGGACGCGGCCAATGCCGCCGTAAGTACGGCTTTCATTTGGTCGTAACGCACTAATTCCATAGCCGTCAATGCATCGACCCAACGAAAATCGCTAATGCCTTCACTTATTTGAGGGATGACGGTGCTTTGGGTGGTATGCATTACAAAAAAATCGACTTGTTTGCGGAGCGTGCGATCTTTTTTGAACACATCATAAAAAATTGTCTGCACCAACCCACCCAATTCACCACGGATTCCTGTTTCTTCGAATACTTCGCGAATTGCAGCATCGGCGCTGGATTCGCCTACCTCTAGATGTCCCTTTGGGAATGTCCATTGACCATATTGATCATAAATAACCAATATACGTAGCCCCTCTGGAGAAGCACGCAAAATAACGCAGCCGGCGGCGTGGGGAGCCGAGTCGCGCATTGCTTCCTCGTTTCTTTAAAAAGCTATTGTTGCGCAATCAAATTATTCAACCATTGTTCCATGCTCAATGTGAATTGGGCCAGCGATGTTTGGCGTGTCCATTCACTGATAGTCGTTAAATTGCCCGTTGCTAACAACAACCCCATTAGAATTAACAACCCGCCACTGGCCATACTTGTGGTGTGGAGCATGATTTCTCGTCCGGCAATAGTGACAAAGTAGGCCCGCCCTTTGATGAGCTGCCAAAACCGGGAACCAGTGCCGAGCTTGCTAAAAAACGATGCAATGATAATTAATGGTGTGCCCAACCCAAGCGCATAGACAAAAGCCAACAATGCCCCTTGGAATACCGCAATCCCTTGCGTGGCGAGTAACGTCAAAAGCGCGCCGAGGATGGGACCGACACAGGCCGACCACCCAAGCGAAAATGTTGCACCAAACAAAAACGAGCCCAATACACCCTGGACGGGACGCGCTTGGAGCTGGATGCCACTAAAGCCAATCCCCAAGAAACTCAGCACCCCAAAGCCAATAATCAAGATCCCACCAAGGGTAGTTAAAAGCGATAAATACTCAAACAAAAAACGACTCAGTGCTGTGGCACTTGCCCCAAATAACACCATCGTCGTCGCGAGACCACAAAAAAAGGCAACGGACATAACGGTGACATGTTCTTTTTTGGTTTGAAAGGTAAATGCAAAATACGCCGGCAAAATCGGTAACGTGCACGGTGACAAAAAGCTCAATAAGCCCGCTAAAAACGTGACCGGTATTAAGACACCGATGCCGTTTTGTGATGAACTGAGCAAAGAACTATTTGGAGTGGTGACAATCAGCGCAATCACAGCCACTGCAACCACACCAAATACCCCCACAATCAATGGTCGCCATGAATTTTTTGCCGACATGTCGAATCTCTTTCATTGAAAACGCAACATGTTACTGGTGTGCAATGATGCGTTGGGCAATTTGTATCCCATGTTCCATCGCGAGATGAATGCGCCCGAGCCCAGCTAATGCGTCTCCGGTGAAGTATAACCCATCTGATTGCTCATATGTTTCTAATATTGTATGGTCGGCTTTGCCATTAGGGAGGGCATATTTCCACCCTTGGCGATCAACCCATGTCGGAGTTGGGAAAGTGTAGTCGAGGAGCTGATTGAGGCGAGGCAACAGTTCTGTGATGAGGGTTGGTTCGTCGGCATGCCACCATTCATTGCTGGCAGCGGGCGCAAGTTGGATGGTCACAAGGGTTTGTCCGACGGGGACGCGGCTGGAGTCTTTGTCGTGTTCGAAGGCAACCCAAGAGAACGGATGTTGGCGGTCGCTATTTACCAAGGCATAAAACGGCTGCTCAATGCGCCCAGCAAATGCCATCGTAATACTCAAACAAGGGCGATAGTTGGCTGGTGCGAGACCTTGGCAGAGGTGGGCAATCATGGCAGCATCAAGTTGACTTGCCTGCAAAACTTCAATTGTTTGCGGTGCAGGCGGAGTAAATAACAGGGCATCACCATGCGTAATAAGGTTGTTTTGGTCATCAAAACATGCATAACCAGCAGGGGTTTTTGCGACGTGGTGCAGACGAGTTTGTAATGATACAGTAAGGTTCTTGGGGGCGAGCAATTTGGCAAGGGTATTCATCCCGGTACGGTAGACTAATTTGGGTGCATTATTTTGGGCTGGGTCACCGGCTGATATCTGATTGTATTGGTCAAAAACCCCAACCGGTTTGGTGATGTTGATGAGTTGATCGTGGGGGAGTGTTTGGGTCAAAAAAGTAAGTTGATCGGGGTCAATTGTGCGAAAAAATTGGGCGCCATGGTCAAAAATCGCACCTTCGCGCCTGCGCGTTGCTGCCCTGCCACCAAGCCCACGGCTTTTTTCGAGGCAATGGAGGGCAATCTGAGGGGCTTTTTGGTTAATTGTGTAGGCTGAGGCAAGTCCACTCACTCCGGCACCTACGATAATGAGCCTCATAATATTCCTCTTGCATTATTCAACATATACCATTACAATTGTGTAGTATAAGGTATTCCTGAATCACCCCTTCCCTCGGCTGAATATCGCGATCATGATAGGACATCCCTATCTACGATTCAACGTGGAGTTTGCGTATGGCGCCTTTGTTAGATGTCCGCAACCTAGAGACGCAGTTTAATACACAAGACGGCGTTGTCAAGGCAGTCAACAACGTGTCGTTTTATGTGAATCGCAGTGAGACACTTGGAATTGTGGGTGAATCTGGCTCAGGGAAAAGTGTCACATCACTTTCACTAATGCGCCTAATCCCCAGCCCTCCAGGCAAAATCACCGGCGGTGAAATTTGGTTTGATGGCCAGGATTTGCTCATGTTGAGCGAAGACAAAATGCGCGAACTACGTGGCAATCGCATTGCTATGATTTTTCAAGATCCAATGACATCGCTTAACCCCGTGTTGACTATTGGTCAACAAATTGTTGAGTCGCTGATTTTGCACTTGAAATTATCTACCAAAGAAGCCAATGCGCGCGCAGTCGAACTCTTGAATATGGTTGGAATTCCCGGAGCCGAACGGCGGATTAACGAGCATCCCCACCAATTTTCAGGCGGAATGCGTCAGCGTGTGATGATTGCAATGGCCCTTGCGTGTAACCCAGAGCTATTGATTGCCGACGAGCCAACAACCGCACTTGATGTCACCATCCAAGCCCAAATTCTTGAGCTCATCAAAAAGCTCCAAGCTGAATTAGGTATGGCCGTGATTATCATCACCCACGATTTGGGTGTCGTAGCCGGCATGTCTGATCGTGTGATGGTGATGTATGCCGGTCGAGTTGTTGAAGAAGGCGCAACCGGTGAAATCTTCAAGAATCCACGCATGCCATATACCATTGGGTTGCTCAAATCGATTCCTCGTCTTGACAATGTGTCGGGGAAGCGCCTAGAGCCGATCCGAGGGTTACCACCCGATTTGATTACATTGCCACAGATTTGCGCATTCAGCGCCCGCTGTGATTACTTCAAAGCTGGGTCTTGTGACACCCAGGTACCGCCACTCCGTAGCGTTGGCGATAAACACAATGCCGCGTGTCTGTTTGACATCACGCTTGAGACAGCGGTGAACGAGGCTGTATCGTAGTGAATTTGTAAACGCGGACGCAACGTAAACAAACGGAGGAAAGCGGTATGACTGCAGTCAAGACTCAAAACCTCGTTGAGGTAAGTAATTTAAAGATGTACTTTCCTGTGACCAAGGGCATTGTGCTCCGTCGCAAGATAGGCGATGTTAAAGCAGTGGATGGTTTGACATTCAGCATTCGCGAAGGCGAAACGCTGGGATTGGTGGGCGAAAGTGGTTGTGGTAAATCCACCACCGGTCGCGCATTGATTCAACTGTACAAACCCACGGAAGGGTCGGTTGTATTTCGTGGCATCGATTTAACCAAATTGCCTCCTGAAGAAATGCGCCGCACACGCCGTAAAGTCCAGATGATTTTCCAAGATCCATATGCATCACTCAACCCACGTATGACCGTCGGTGATATTATCGCCGAGCCAATTCGCGTGCATAAGCTTCGCCAAGGCAAAGAGGCGGTGCGTGAGCGGGTCCAAGAATTGTTGGCATTGGTCGGGTTGAATCCGTACTTCATCAATCGTTATCCCCACGAATTTTCGGGTGGTCAACGACAGCGCATTGGTATCGCCCGCGCATTGGCGGTCGAACCAGAGTTTGTAGTATGTGACGAACCGGTTTCCGCATTGGATGTGTCAATCCAAGCGCAAATCCTCAACTTGCTTGAAGATTTGCAAGACAAATTGGGGTTGACCTATTTGTTCATTGCGCACGGTTTGGCTGCTGTGAAGCATATCAGTGATCGTGTTGCGGTGATGTATTTGGGCAAAATCGTCGAAATTGCCGACGGTAATGCACTCTACAAAAACCCAACCCATCCTTATACGCAGGCATTGTTGTCAGCTGTTCCGATTCCTGACCCCGAAATCGAGCGTACGCGCAAGCGCATAATCCTTTTTGGTGATGTGCCAAGTCCTTTCAATCCACCGACAGGCTGCCGTTTCCATACGCGTTGCCCTATTGCGATTGACAAATGCAAAAGCGATGAACCCCCATTGGTTGATATGGGTGAAGGTCACATGGTATCGTGCTGGCGCATGTCTGAGTCAGTCACGTTGATGCAACGATAAAACACCTCGCGACAAACATCCAGCTTCTCACAAACGGATGGAACCATTTCGGTTCCATCCGTATTTTTTATCCAATAAGCAAAATGATTATGTATAATAAAAAAGTAATGAGTGAGGAGAATGAATATTGGATGAGACATTTCAATTAATACGCGCAATACCCGGTGTGGCTGGCGTAAAACCGACAACCAGTGGTCATGGTGTTGTGGTGCAATGCCGTATCGATGTAAATATGGTTTCGTTGCGACTCGTCTGTGATAATGCAAAATTAGGGCTCGTTATCGAACATGTAGAAGCAGATATTACCCCCGAAGAAGCGGAAATCGCAGATTTACCGCAAATGATTCGATTTACAATGACGTGCTTGATTGCAACTGCAATCGGGTGGATTCTCGAAGGCCGAACAAATATTTCGGCTTGGATTCCCGCAGCGCTTTATATTGTTGCCTACGGGTTTGGTGGTTATTATAGTTTGCTCGATTCGATTGATTCGCTCAAAAAACGTGAGTTTGATGTAAATACGTTGATGATTGTGGCGGCATTGGGTGCGGCTGCGATGGGTCAGCCACGCGAAGGCGCATTGTTGATGTTTTTGTTTTCGTTGTCTGGGACACTCGAAACTTATGCGATGGGTCGTACCCATGCGTCAATTCGTTCGTTGATTGCCATGACTCCCCGCGAAGCTGAATTGTTAATTGTCGGCGAAACGCGTATCACTTCGGTCGAAGCAATTGTCCCTGGCGATGTCGTATTGGTACGTCCTGGTGCCCAAATCCCAGCTGATGGATTGATTCGGGCTGGGATTTCGACGGTCAATGAATCATCGATTACCGGTGAATCGATGCCGGTTGAAAAAACCCAAGGTGCGAAAGTCTTTGCAGGGACATTGAATGGGCAAGGGGCGCTCGAAGTCGAAGTGACTGCTGATGCCTCACAATCAACATTAGCCCGGATTGTGGCAGTGGTGCGTGAAGCGCGCGAACAAAAAGCCAACAGTCAAGACTTCACTGATCGGGTGATTGGTGTCTATTATGCCTATGCGGTTGTTGGTGTGACATTGCTTGCCATCACGGTAGGACGGATCTTTTTGGACGAAGCGTGGTCTGCGACTATTTATCGTGCGATGACATTGATGGTCGTGATGTCACCATGTGCCTTGGTGATTTCGATTCCGGCGGCATTGTTGTCAGCACTCGCTCGTGCAGCCCGTGAAGGTGTGTTGTTTAAAGGTGGGCGCCAACTCGAAGCAGCGGCTACGATCAAAGTCGTTGCGTTTGATAAAACTGGCACGTTGACAACCGGCCGTCCAGGAGTGGTTGCGATTATTCCCGTGGGCGGTCCCGGTCGATTACATACGTTGCAGGTCGATCCGAGCACGCAAGCAATCCCCTCTGATGATCAAATGGGCGAATTAACCGCCGATCAGATGCATCTGTTGATGGTTGCAGCCGCAGTAGAGCTCCCTTCTGAGCACCCGTTGGCCAGGGCAGTAGTGTTGAGTGCCAAAGAACGTGCGTTGGTTATCCCTGAGGCGACAGAATTTAAGGCGGTGATTGCTGCGGGTGCTACTGCGTTGGTGAACGGACAACGATTACGGGTTGGCAAGCCATCGTTGTTTGGTATGGTGACTCCTGATGTCATGGTTGAAGTCCAGGCCCAGCAACGCAGCGGCAATACCGTCATTGCCGTCGGCTCAGATGCCGAGGTGTGGGGGTTGATCGCCATTGCCGATACGCTTCGCCCCGAAGCCCAAAAAGCGTTACGAGATTTGCGCGCAAGTGGGTATCGCTTGGTGTTATTGACGGGCGATAATGAGCATGTTGCACGCGCGTTGGCCAAAGATTTGGGTTTGTACGATGTACGCGCTGAATTATTACCACAAGACAAAGTCGAAGCAGTTCGTGATTTACAGAAGCGCTACGGGCCAGTGGCAATGATCGGTGACGGTATTAATGATGCACCGGCCCTTGCGACGGCAGCATTGGGGGTAGCCATGGGTACCGGCGGCACCGATGTCGCCCACGAAAGTGCCGATGTGGTATTGATGCGTGATGACTTGAGCCGTTTGGCGAATGCGTTGGATTTAGCACGACGCGCACAATCAGTGGTACTACAAAACCTTATTTTTGCATTTGCAGTTATTATTACGCTTGTGATTTTTACGCTCAAGGGTGATATGATTTTGACATATGGCGTGATTGGTCACGAAGGAAGTACGTTGTTGGTTGTGGCGAACGGGTTGCGGATGTTAATCCCTTCACGCAACGCATAATAATTGAATTGAGAGGGAACAATGTCGATTAAAGCAGACCGTTGGATTCGAAAGATGTCCGTAGAACAAGGAATGATAGAGCCATTTGTTGATCGCCAAAAACGCGAAGGGGTTATTTCGTACGGGCTTTCGTCATATGGCTATGATATGCGCGTTTCGGATGAATTCAAAATATTTAGCACTAGTCCATACAACACCGTTGTCGACCCCAAAAACATCGACGAACGCATCTTTCAGCACTTCAAAGGTGATGTCTGTATTATTCCCCCCAATAGTTATGCATTGTGTCATTCGCTTGAATACTTTCGCATTCCCGCAGATGTGTTGGTATTGGTAATCGGGAAATCAACCTATGCGCGTGCTGGGATAATCGTCAATGTTACTCCGGGTGAACCAGGCTGGGAAGGACAATGGACCATCGAAATTAGTAATTCAACACCGTTACCGGCCAAAATCTACGCCAATGAAGGTATTGCCCAATGTCTCTTTTTCCAAGGGGATGAATTATGCGAAACGTCATATCGCGATAAATCAGGTAAATACCAAGGACAACGAGGAATTGTATTACCACGGGTTGAAGGGATTCAATAGCGATATTTTGCCCGTTGAAATGAATTAGCGTATACTAAGCTCATCTCATCAATGATGCGGTCAAAATGGTTTTAAAGTAATTGTGGGAATTGTCTCGTGGAAGATGAAGTGATATGAGTGAATTAGGTGACCGCTTACGAGCGGCCCGCGAATCTCAAGGCATCAGTTTGTCACAAGCTGCTGCAGAAACGCGAATCCTACAACGGTATTTAGTTGCCCTCGAAGAAGGCGATTATAAATACCTGCCTGGAGACGTCTATGCGCGTGGCTTTATCCGCAATTATGCGCTCTATCTCAAAATCCCTGTAGAAGAATTGATTCAACTCTACCGGTATGAACGTGGACGGACTGAGCCGATTGTAATCCGACCGGCGGTGGTTGCGCCGCGGATACGTGGAGCAGTCCTCCCCAATATTTTTGGTGTGTTTTTTGTGGTGTTGACTATCGTTGGGTTGGGGTATTTGGTCCTACGCGGAGTCGAATTCCTGAATGTACCTACAAACACGCCGAATGTAGTAGCCACTGATGCCACAGCGACGATTGCCGTGGTTGTGCCCACCCCCATGCCCGCAGAGGCGACAGCACCGGCTGCACCCACTGATGCTGCAGTACAACCAGTTGGACCAACTGTTACCGTTGCTGTAGCGACACCGACCGCTGAAGCGCCGATTGTATTGGGTATCAAGATTGACGACGGGAAAAATCCCGGGTCATGGGTAAATGTTAAAATCGATAACAAATCAGTGTTTCAACGTGTACTGAAAGCCGGAGAATCATTGCGCTATACCGCGCAACGCTCCGTTTGGGTACGCGCAGGCAATGCATATGTGGTGACGGTCAATGTAAACGGCGTAGACCAGCGCTTGAGTACAACACCCGGCGATGTGGTTTCGTTTACCTGGCCCCCGCCCTAAGGGATTCGTGGCATGTCGCATGATAGAGACGTATTCCATTCAATATCACGCGGGGGTGCGATCTTCCCCCGCGTCGTTGTGTAGAGGAGCATCATATGGCTAGCGAAAGTAGTTTTGATGTGGTGTCAGAGTTTGAACGCCAAGAAATGGTGAATACCATTGATCAGACGCGTCGAGAAGTACAGACGCGCTATGATTTGAAGGACACCAAGACAGATATCGAATTAAGCGACAAAGAAATCACGATTACCACTGAATTAGATATGCATTTGACTGCCATAGTAGATATTTTGCAGAGCAAAGCATTGCGACGTAATTTGTCGATAAAGATTTTTAAAATTAATCCGGCTATCGAAGTTGCTGGTGGGCGGATTAAGCAAATCATTACGTTGCAACAAGGGTTGTCTGATGAAGTTGCCAAAAAAATCCAGCGCCTGATTAAAGAGCAATTCCCCAAGGTGCAAGGCCGGATTCAAGGTGAATCAATCCGGGTAGCGAGCAAAAGCCGCGACGATTTGCAAGGAATCATTGCAGCCTTGCGTGAACGTGCGGATGAATTCCCGTTACCATTGCAATTTACGAATTATCGTTGATATAGTTATTAGGAAGACCGAATTACATGAAGGTCCACGTTATTACGCTCGGGTGCCCCAAAAATGCCGTTGACAGTGAAGGTATGACGGGTATTTTGGAATCGCAAGGACATTTGTTGGTGGCTGAAGCCAACCAAGCTGATGTGGTGATTGTCAACACGTGTAGCTTTATTGCTTCAGCGCGTCAAGAAACAATAAATGTGTTGACCGAAATGGCTGGTCAAAAACATCCTGGCCAGAAACTGATTGCTGCGGGCTGTATGGCCGAAAGTCATGGCGATATCGTGCGCGCAGTAACCGGAGTCGATGCCATTCTTGGGACGCGTGAGTGGATGCGGATTGGTGAAGTCGTAGGTATGCCTACGGCATCTGGCGTCATCGCACCCAAATCATTGATGATTGATTTGCAACAAGTCGATCCAACTGCTATTGACCTCAAAGTCCCAGGTGACTATGCGGACTGGCGTACTGCTGCCATTGAACGTACCGGGAATGGCCCATCAGCATACCTCAAAATCTCAGATGGCTGTAATTTGCGTTGTTCGTTTTGTACCATACCGTCATTTAAAGGCGATATGCGTTCCAAACGGCCCGAAGCCATCATACGTGAAGCGAGCCAGCTGGTGGCAAAAGGGGTTCAAGAAATCGTGTTGGTGGCGCAACATCTGACCGATTATGGTCGTGATCTGGGGATGAAAGATGGTCTCGCTGATTTACTCGATCAACTCTGTGCAGTGGTGCCGACTGATCGTTGGATCCGTTTGATGTATGCCTACCCGCACGGAATTACTCCTCGTTTAATCGAAACAATGGCAAAATACCCCCAGATTTGTAAATATCTCGATATGCCTTTGCAGCATGCGCATACTGCGATGTTACGCCGCATGCGTCGACCACCCGATATTGAACGCACCAAAACTATCATTCATGATTTGCGCGAAGCAATGCCTGATATTGCAATTCGCTCAACCTTCATCGTCGGTTTCCCTGGTGAAACACGCGAAGAATTTGATGCGCTGCACGAGTTTTTGGCTGAAATGACCCTTGATCGAGTAGGCGTGTTTCGGTATAGTGATGAACCAGGCACACACGCTGCCACGCTCGAGGCGAAAGTACCGCAAAAACAAATCGAGCGCCGTTGGCACAAAATCATGCAACTCCAACAAACCGTGTCCCAACAACGCAATCGTGTTTGGCGTGGTCGGACGGTGCGTATGTTGGTTGAGGGTGCGGGGACCGACGACGACGGTAAGCCAATTTTGGTGGGTCGATCATTCCGAGATGCACCAGAAGTGGACGGGCAAGTATTTGCTCGTGGCAAAGGAACGATTGGGTCCATAGTCAATGTCAAAGTCACAACGACAACTGATTATGATTTGTGGGGCACCATCGTTTAACACACCAAAGCGCCCGAAGCATTTATGCCTCGGGCGCTTGCAAAACAATCGCAAGGTTGACTATGCAAATTGGTGATTGCCGATGACTTGGCGAAGTCGCTCTAATCCTTGCGGATTGTTACGCACCAAAAAGTCGATCATGTAATCTACAGCGGTGTCACTATAATCGGTCAATAATCCATCAAGGACTTTTTGAACCACCAAGATGACAAAGTCTTCTTCGCTTAAGGCCGGGTCATAGACATACGCCAATCCATCACGTTGGCGATTGAGCACACCTTTGTCGGCGAGCCGGCTCATCGTTGTCATGACCGTGGTATAGGCTATTTCACGATTTTGGGCAAGGACACGATGGACTTTTTTGACGGTGCTACATTTATCATGCCAAATCACTTGCATGATATCTGTTTCGAGTGGCCCGAGCACCTTCACCAAGCCATCTTTGGCTGGGCTGAAGCGAAACCGGAGGTTCGGCGCCATAACAGACTCCTCAGTAAGGACATACTCTACTACAGGTAGTGTACTACCTTGCAACGCAGACAACAATTGATTTTATGACGAAGTAATTACAAGTTTTTGGTTGTTGAGATTCGGTTAACACATTGAGGTAAGCGATGCCAGAAGATATTCGTAGTCTGATACGTGCCGAAATGCAAGCAGTGTTCCCCACGTATATGACAGAACTTGATCCTTTTTATGGGATGCAAGAATACCACTTGGGGTGGCGGAATCAATCGCTCCAAACGGAATTTTCAGACCCCGGTAAATTATTACGGCCAATAATGACCATCATGTCGTGTCAAATGATGGGTGGTGAGTTGACGCAGGTATTACCATTGGCGGCGGCAATTCAATTGCTCCATGATTTTTCGTTGATTCACGATGACATTCAAGATGACAGCAATTTGCGTCGTGGTCGGGCTACATTGTGGTCGCTCTGGGGCATGGCGCAAGGCATTAATGCTGGCGATGGTATGTTTGTTTTAGCACACATGGCGATTCAACGGTTATATGATGTGGGTGTCTCCGCCGAACGAGTATTTCAGATTTTGCGCCGATTTGACCGGACAATATTGTCGATTTGCGAAGGTCAATATCTCGATATAAGTTTTGAAGGCAATCAACAAATTAGTGAAGCAGCATATCTTGCGATGATTGAACGCAAAACAGCAATACTCATCGCTGCCTGTGGTGAATTGGGTGCAATGGCTGCTGGAGCGAGTGATCACGATGCATCGTTACTTGGTCAATTTGGTTTGCACCTCGGCCTGGCATTTCAAATGCAAGATGACATCCTTGGGATTTGGGGGTCAGCGTCCGAAACAGGCAAACCAGATGCAGCAGACTTGCTCCGCCGCAAATTAAGTTTGCCGGTGATTTATACGTTGGCACGTGAGCCGCTCGATGGCGCATTACATCAACTCTATCAATTACCTGCAGGGGATGACGCTGGTGTGCAGGCCGCACGCGATGCGATGTCGCAGTATGGTGCAGACCACACCGTCGCCGCAATGGCACAAGTGCATTATGAAAAAGCGCGTGTAGCACTGAATCAAATTAATGCACCAAATCTAACGCTTCAACAAGAATTACAAACCCTCGCTGATGGGTTATTGGGACGACGTGTCTAAGGAGGATGTGTATGCGCATTGTGATGATAAGCGCCGAATATCCACCAATGGCGGGTGGGGTGGGTGACTATACCCGCCGACTCAATGCGATGCTGACGCATCAAGGCCACGAAGTGGCAGTGATTACCGGCCCACAAGGTCAAGCCTACCGAGATGCCGCCCGTATTTATCCGGTACGGATCCCGGTCTGGAATGGCGCAGGGCTTGCGATGATACGGCAAACCATCGATAAGTTGCAGCCCGAAATTGTCCACATCCAATATCAAACGGGTGCGTATCAAATGAAGGTCGCCATCAACACGTTGCCAAGCGCTCTCAAGCGTGAGCGAAAAAAAGGGCTACGGGTGGTGACTACAGCGCACGATTTGCTCCCACCGT
Organism: Singulisphaera sp. GP187; assembly: GCA_943328915.2. Lineage (GTDB taxonomy): Bacteria > Chloroflexota > Chloroflexia > Chloroflexales > Roseiflexaceae > UBA965. Next base: position 47,724 of record CALQBW020000005.1, read on the forward strand.
ATCTTTTCCCCAAAGCGGGCATGCTCCGTGACTGGTACACAAAGCGTGTGATTCGGGATGCCGACGGTGCTATCCTTACCAATGCGGGCGATTATCATACAGTGATGACTGAATCGCGCGTTCCCTGGAATCCGCGCACCGTATTTATTCCAATTGGTGCCAATGTTACCCCCGCGCCACCCGCACATTTTGACCGCGAGATTTGGCGAAACAAGTTTGATATCCAGAAACAAGATCTGTTACTTGCCTATTTTGGTTTGTTGACCCACACCAAAGGCCTCGAAAACATTCTGGCGGCAATGGAACAACTTCCACCCACCACCCGTTTGGTGTTAATTGGTGGGATTGGTGAACGCGTTGAAGACCAAGCGTATGCCAATTCGATTCGCCAACTGATTGCCCAAAAAGGCCTGCAAGAGCGGGTAGTGATGACTGGACATACCGACCCAAGCGAAGTGTCTGGCTATTTGATTGCTGCTGACGCAGTGTTGCTCCCGTTTACGGATGGCTATTCATATCGCCGCGGCAGTTTGATTACTGCACTCGCGCATGGAGTCCCAGTGATTACCACCCACGCACCAGCAAATATTCACCAAGACCCATTGCCGGATTTAATCGATGGGAAAGAGGTGTTGCTTGTGGCACCTGATAATACCGAACAACTTGTCGCAGCGGTGCTTCGCTTGCACCAAGACCCAGCATTAAGCCATACACTGGCACGGAACGGTCAAGCACTCACCGATGTATTTAGTTGGGAACGGATTGTCGCCCAGCACGAATCATTCTATGATGCAATTCGTTGATGAATATTATCGCCCGCCAAAGAACTTGACCGTGTTATGGACGTCGATCGATATACTACAGCCATCCCGGTGTCGCCGGGATGGCTGTTTTTAAAGATATATACATCCTGAAATGGAGAACTCATCAGAGCGGGGTAATTGAGGAATTACCGGAAAACGAGCTGGCCAACGGTTTGGTTGTTTTGGAATTATGCACGAAACGAGGGCTCAGGATTGTCGTTCGTGCGTGTTATCCAGGAGTGGAAAAAGTTTCTGCCACTGGTGTTGCACTTGCAGGAATGTGTCTGCGAAATCGCCGTGATTGTAGATGACGACATCGGCGACGGCGGTTTTCTCTGCTTGGGGTGATTGTACATCGATGCGGGTAATTGCCGCCGAGAGACTCATGTTTCGGGTACGGCATAACCGTTCGATTTGGAGTTCACGTGGAGCCGTGACGACCCAAACCGCATTACAAATTGCTGGCCATCCGGATTCGATTAGTTTGATGGCGTCGATGACGGCTACGACTGGGGAATCAGCACTACCAATCGGCAGTTCGGCAAGCCATTGTTTAATGTGATGGTGGACGGCAGGGTGAATCAATGCTTCGAGTGCACGCAATTGCAAGCCATCGGTAAAGACGATTTCACCCAGTGCTCGCCGATTGATTTGCCCATCAGGTTGCAAAATATCGGCGCCAAACGTGGTGACGATTGCGTCAAACACCGGTTGGCCAGGTTGTTGGAGTAGGCGAGTGACGTGGTCAGCATCAATGACATGGGCACCGAGGCGCTCGAGTTCAGCAACCACGGTGCTTTTGCCACAGGCAATATTGCCAGTAAGACCAATAATGTAGTTATACTTGTTCGACATATTCTTGGCTAATGAGGCGGCTTTGGTCAATCCCAAGCACCGCTAAAATCTCACTCATAAGTAGTGCTTTACGGGCCGCATCGCGGCGACTCCAGGTACGACTTTTGATTTCAAGGAATGGACCTGCATTTGTCCCCGTGGTCAAAGTATCGATATTCACCGCAAAATCCATTTCTTTATAGCTGACATGCGTCCGTGAGCGCTCTTTGGTAACGGTGATGACGCGATTGGGCTGGAAGTATTCGCGATAAAAGCGTTCACTATGATTGGCTTGGGCAGTATAGCGTGCTCGGCTAATCTGGATCGCAGCGGTATGTTCAATTTCGACAGCTGGTTCGGTTAGGGTCAGGGTATAGTACGGCGATGTTTTGTCGATTGTATGATGACGCACATCTTCGCGGAAGCGAATCCGGCCGTAACTTGGGTCATTCCAAATGAAATAGGTATCGTACTGTGTGCGACTGTTTTGGCGAATAAAGGTAAACGGTGATTGATTGAGACGCGCCAATATTGGAGTCACATCAATACTACTTATCTGGGCTTTGACCTGTACTTCAAAAATCTCGCTGGCGGCCATAGTGCCAATTGCCAATACTTTGTCGATGAGGTTTTCTTCGCGATTTGCCAAAAAGGTGTTGATTTCACTGGCAATCGCCCGTGCATCACGGCGGATGGCATGCTCGTCGAGGGTCAATAATTGTTGGTCGCGGAGCAAAATCTTCCCGGCCACAATGACATCGCGCACATCACTGGCATGACTCGTATAGACCAAATGGTTGTAAATTGCATCGGGAGCATACGTGTAATGCGGCGTAGAATGGAGTCCGTCCAGACTCACCACCACAATATCGGCTTGTTTGCCGACTTCAAGTGACCCAATTCGATCTTCTTGATGAATAGCCCGCGCGCCAGAAGAAGTTGCCAAGGCAAATGCCGTCCGCGCAGGCATGGCGGTGGGGTTTCCACTCAAGCCTTTGGGGAGCAGTGCCGCCAAATGAATTTCGCTAAACATGTCTTGGTCGTCGTTCGATGCTGGCCCATCGGTGCCGAGCCCCGTGCGTACTCCTGCCTGCAAAAACTGCAAATACGGGGCGACGCCACTCGCTAATTTGAGGTTTGAGGTGGGGCACGGTGCTACCCCTACTCCCATGGATGCAAGCAATTTTATATCTTCGGGAGTGGCATGCACACAATGTGCCGCAATACAAGGCACGCTAAATGCGCCCACGCGATTGGCATACCCAATCGGCGTATCTTGGCGGTGCAATTGTGATTCGTCGACTTCGCGGGCGGTTTCAGACAAATGGGTGACCAAAGGGACACCGTATTTGGCACACAAGGCGACCGCCTGCGCATAGATTTCGTCAGTACATGTATAAGGGGCATGGGGAGCAATAGTGGGTGTAATACGAGGGTGCTTGTGCCAGGTGTCAATGAACCGAGTCGCGCGTTCGAGCCCTTCGTCGAACGACGCAGCGTCAGGTGACGGTAAGCGCATCACTGATTGGCCACATACGGCGCGCATGCCGGCTTCATCGCTGGCTTTGGCGACTTCTTCTTCATAGAAATACATGTCGACAAAGGTGGTGGTGCCACCCCGGATCATTTCGGCACATGAAAGCAGCGTGCCGGTGCGCACAAAGTGCGGGGTGACGAAGCGTGCTTCCACGGGGAACATGTACCCAAACAACCAGACATCAAGTTGTAAATCAGCGGCGATTCCGCGGAGCAGGCTCATAGGAACATGCGCGTGGGCATTGATAAGCCCAGGAATGACCGCACAGTTTTTACAATCGATGGTCGTGTTTGCCGTGTATGTTTGGCTGAGTTGCGTGCTGGCTCCGACAGCGATAATCACATCGTTGTGGACAGCAACGGCACCATCATGCACGATGGTGCCGTTACTGTCCATGGTAACCACTGTCGTGTGGCAAAGGAGTAAATCAATGTGTGGCATAACTTTTATCCTTTATTTTCGGGAGACAAGGATAATGTCCCGCGGAATTGACCGTGTGAGTAGTCATATTTGTTGGCATAGGGTTGTTATTGGGGGTACCTCCCCACCAGTTTAGTTTTGATGATTGTGTCATTGTAGGTGTGTCGCCATAAAATATCGAAAACAATGCCACCAGGGCAACGATAAAGGGAACAATCCACTATAAATCCCCGTATCACCTGCGTGAAGGCCTTGGGCGGGGAAGTTGTATACAACAGTGAGTTTGGCAAACCCCTCTACAATCCTTGCAGCGGCCACGGTAATTGGAAAACGCAAAATCAATGTCACACACCCGCATCCGCCACTTTGATGACGGTTCAGTGGTATGGGGGACGCCAACTTTTGGCGAATTTCTGTGGCAGGGGCATCTTGACCGGCCAACGAAACCGAAACGAGGATGCTTTGGTATTGTGGAAAATTGTTGGTGGTCATGTTAAACCTCCCATTCGGGCGAACGACGCATCATGGTGGATTCGATTTCTTTGCGACGAACATCAAATCCAGAGCGTCCCAACAACGCATAGGTCGCAATTTTCCCTGCTTCGACCCCAGGTTGGTCAAAGGTGTTGATATTCAACAACGCGCCAGCAATCGCCGTTTGCATTTCGAAGAGCATAATTAATTGCCCTAACGTGAACGCATTGATCGCAGGCAGAGTATGGGTCATATTCGGGCGACCGGCATCACTCAATGCAATCGCAGTCGCTTTTTGTTCGGCTTGAATCAGCTCATTGAAGGTGTGACCACCAAGGTATGACACCCCTTCGAGGTGCGGGTAGGCGGGTGGGATGGTAACGGTGCGCGCATACTCATCAACGGCAATGAAATTTACGAGCTTGTCGTATGGACCTTCTACATAGAGTTGCACCTGCGAATGTTGGTCAGTAGCACCGAGTGCTTTTATAGGGGTGGTGCCAACATTGACGACGTCGCCATTGAGGCTATAGCGTTTACCGAGACTTTCGGCCCAGAGTTGGGCAAACCAATCTGCCATGTGCCGTAAGCGATGCGCGTATGGCATCATCACAACCATGTTTTGACCTTGGTTAGCGCACAGCAAATTGATAATAGCGGCTAGCGCGGCGGGATTGCGGCGCACATCGGGGTTGCTGGCGATTTCGTATCCATAGGCGGCCCCAGCGAGCAAGGCCTTGATATCGACGCCGGTGACGGCTGCAGACAACAAACCGACGGTGGTCAACACCGAAAAACGACCGCCGACATTTGTTGGTAAATCGAGCATCGACCAACCCTCTTGTTGACCAATTTGTCGCAAAAACCCACCCGTGGGATCAGTAGTCAAAATGAAATGTTGCGTCAACGATTGTGGGCCGAGGGTACGCACCAAGTGGTCACGCACCGACAAAAACGACGCCATTGTTTCGGCGGTGGTTCCGCTTTTGCTGACGACATTAAATACGGTACTGGCAGGGTCGAGCGTTTCGAGCAAGCCGGCATTTAAATCGGGGTCCGAATTGTCTATCACAAATAAGCGTGGTGCGGTACGGACACCGCGTGGTTGGTCATTATAAAAGGGATGATTGAGGGCTGAATGCACGGCAATATTGCCAAGTGCCGAGCCACCAATCCCCAACACCACGAAGTTTTCAGCATGGCGTACCCGCTCCGCCGCTGTCAAAATTGCGCTGACATCTTGGCTCGGTAATTCGGGCCAGCCCAGCGTTTTTTTGTGTGTGGCAATATCAGCGATAGCGGCTTTGGCACGCGGGACTAACGCTTCGATGGCGGCACTGTCGACCCCATGTGCGCCAATCACCGATTGCAACGCATTGTTGACGTCAAGCCGAATACGCATTTTGGCGCGCCAGGTGGAATTTTGGTAGTCCATATCACCCTCATTACCGGTCATAATTACTTTTGGATGGTGGCAACATGCTGGTGGTACACCGATTCGTCGACAAATACACCACCGTCAACTGTCCGTTGCGTTTCACGACGGGTAGTATCAAATAAAATCTCAGCGTGCATCAAGCGAAAACAGCGAGAATCCATGATTTCTTTGCGTAATACATATCCCACAGCCTGTTCGCGGTCACCATATTCAAGCGTGAGGTCGTTGTATACATCAATCCGTACATGCACGGGGGTATGACAATTATTGCATGCCACATACAGGTGCAAAATCCGACCGTCACGCTTATTGACACCGCTGAGGAGTCGCCACAACCACATAAAGCGCACCCTACTGTATAAATTATTCTGCAAAGTATAGCATATGATTGTGTAATTGTGTTATCACACGAAGGTTTTTGTGATACCAGCGTCCCAACTACACGGTAATAATTCGTCCTGCGGCGGCACGAAACATTCGATCACGAACTGCTGCGGCGACACCGCCTCCCAGCGGTTCGCTGCTTACAATCTCTGTCACTGCAAGTGCATCAAGTTGACGAATAGCAGCGAACAATCGCATGGCCACTAGCGTGTCGTTACTACGTACTCCGAGCGATACATATGGGATGCCTGCATGTTCCGCCACAATCATATCGTCATCAAAACAGAGCCACGCAAGGGTGTGTTTTTGCTGAGCCATCGTGACAATGTGTGATTGGATTGAGGGGATCGTTCCGCGCAAAATAGTTAATGGTGTACGCGGCGAATAATGTTTCAGTAACATTCCTGGGGCAGGTGCCGCGTCATTATCACCGACAATCTGCGTATGTATTGCAACATCGCCGAGCACGGTGGCCAACAGTTCTGCCGGGACTCCTCCTTGGCGCAGGATGCATGGCGGCGTGCTGGTTAAATCGATGATAGTTGATTCCACCCCGATGCTGGTGCTTCCCGCATCGAGTACTGCATCAATGCGCCCATCTAAATCATGCAGGACATGATCTGCATTCGTCGGGCTTGGTCGGGAGAACAAATTCGCCGATGGGGCAACCAATGGGCAATTACTCATGCGAATCAATGCCAATGCCACAGCATGGCGTGGCATGCGCACTGCAACTTGTGCGCGACCTGCAGTAATGGCAGGGTCAAGCGAAGGGTGTTTGGGGACGAGCATTGTCAACGGGCCAGGCCAAAACACCGCACTCAATAAGGAAAATGTCGCTGGCAATTGACCTACCACACCGTCGAGCTGGGCATAATCGGCAATATGGACAATCAGGGGATCGTTGGCTGGGCGCCCTTTGGCGGCGAAAATCGCTTGGACGGCTTGAGCGTTGCGTGCATCTGCAGCAAGCCCATAGACCGTTTCGGTAGGCATTGCAACCACACCGCCACGTCGAATAATTGCTCCTGCGCGGGCAATTGCTACTGGGGATGGATCTATGGCCGAAACAACAATGCGCTCACTTTTCATACAAGTTGTCGGTATGCTCCTTGGGCATATACGAGTGGTGCATGGTCGTTTGTTGTAGCATTGATCAATGCCCCAACCACGATGGCATGATCACCGCCGGGTAACACATGTGCTAAAGTGCATTCGATAGTCGCACAACAATCATCCAGCAATGGCATCCCGAGTGCGCCACTACTCCATGCAACATCGGCAAATTTATCAATGTCACGGCTTGCGAACCGTTGCGAAAGATGCGCCTGGTGGCTCGCTAAAATACTGACGCCAAAGCGTCCAGATTTGAGGATGGCGTTGTAGGTAGGTAAGGTGCTATTGAGACAGACAAGCAAAAGTTGTGGCAGGAGTGACAGTGAACAAAACGAACTCACTGTCATCCCATATCGGACATTTTCAGAGACCGTGGTCACCACGGTGACTCCACTAACAAAACTTCCCATCGTCTTGCGGAACGTTGCATCGTCCACTGGCATGAATCCACCTTTTTCTGCATCGATTCGACTCGGTACTGCTTCTATTATAGTCAATCAGCGAATAATATTCAGCAAAGAGATAAATTGGAATTTTGAAGGATAAAGAAATCATGGAAATAGAGTGAATTCCATTTTGTGCATACCAACACACGCAAGGTTTCGATGGACCGTCGGTGGCGGCAACTAGCATTTGTCACGGTTGTATCGGTTCATACGCCGACTACTATTTTCCATTAGAGGGCAAGCAATGATACACTGTATCAAACGAAGAAACAGTAGATAGATGTATGGGGAGTAGCGAAAGATGCAAGATGTGATAGCGATTATTATTGCGGGAATTCCTCCGATATTATTGGTGGTCGGGATTGTGTTGGCGACCATTGTGTTGGCACGGCGGGTGCGTGCGGTCGTACACGTTGGCGTCATACGTATGGGGATGCCGATTGATATCGCCACGGTGGCTGCGAGTAGTATCAATGTGGTGATATTGGTCTTGGGTGCGGCGATTGCGTTGGACCAAGTTGGGTGGGCGAACGCGGCTGCGAGTTTTGTGGCTGGTCTTGGTATTACAAGTATCATTGTGGGTGTTGCGTTGCAAGACACCATCAAAAATTATGCCGCTGGCGTGATGATTCAATATCATCGCCCATATCATGTCGGTGATGATGTGCAATTAGGGCAGGTGCGTGGTTTGGTTACGGCATTACGATTGCATATGACAATGGTGCGGCGCGATGATGGAATTATTGTTGAAATTCCCAGTAGCGTCATTACCAATGGGCCAATCATAAATTATACGCGGACTGGTTTGCGGCGGATAACAATCCGTGTGACGCTCGAACGTAATATCACCATCGAAACAATCGTGAATGACTTGATTGAAGTCATGCGTGCTACTCCTCATGTCGCGAATGAACCGCTACCGATTGTTTCGGTAATCGGTATGGAAGGCGAACACATCGTATTTGACGTGAGCGTGTGGGCAAGTGCGAGTGATGATATTAGTGGTGTAACCCGCACCCAAACAATGGCCGCGATTGATCGTTTTTTGGGAAACACGCATCCTACCAAGCGCAATAAGAGTTCAATAAAATAGCGGGGAATTAACGAACGCGCATTGCCACATACGGCAATGCGCGTCAATCGTTTTCGAAAAAAATTATGTTAATGCTGATCGTCGCGAGACAGATAGAACGTCATACTATGTAACACGGTGATAGGATCAATATAACGCACCCACACACCTTCTGGTACCTGTAATACTGTTGGTGCATAGCTTAATATTGCCCGCACTTTGGCGTTGACAAGTACATTTGCGACCTGTTGGGCGCGATCTGCAGGAACCGCGATAATCGCCATTGCAATATTGCGCTGTGGGATAACCTGCGGGATGTCGTCGCTATGTGTTATTACAATGCCATTGACTGACTTCCCCACTTTGTCGGTACTTGCGTCAAACACCGCCGCAATATGTATCCCTTGCTCACGAAATCCTTCATAGCGAATAATAGCTTCACCGAGCTGACCAGCACCGATGAGGGCTACAGCCCATGCGCGATCTAAGCCAAGGATATGTTCAATTTGATCAAGCAACCGTTCGACGTCATACCCAATGCCTTGTTTGCCGAATTCACCAAAATACGACAAATCCTTACGAATTTGCGCAGCAGTTACATTGATGCGTTCGCCGAGTTCTTGAGACGAAACGGAATTAATACCGTCGCGCAGTAAATAGCGCAAGCTGCGCGCATAGAGTGGTAATCGCCGGACAACAACGTCGGGTGGAGTGATGGTACGATTCACCGAATCCCTCCTGAAATCGCACATTAAATACAAAAAACATGTGCAACACATACATTAAAATCATAGCACTATTTTTCACAACGTGCAAGCGTAATCGATTTATCAGGAGGCACCATGGTATAATGACCCGATGTAAATGACATATATCGGGTTTTGGCAAAATCTGTGAATCCAAACACGAAACAGGGAATGGTGTATCATTATGGTAATTATTTACTCGAATGTGTTGATTGGAGATTCCTATGCAAAAGAAACCTGCAATATCAGCCCTCGTGTCGATGCGTTCAGGGCGCCACGGACCACCGCCAGTCCCGGTAGTGGCACGCTTATCTGCAAATGAAAACCCTCTCGGTGCATCACCCAAAGCAATGGCTGCAGTGCATGATGCGGTCGCGAATATGCATCGCTATGCTGATCCGAATACCACGCAATTACGGGTCGCACTTGCCACCCAACTTGGCGTGACTTCTGATAACGTGCTCTGTGCCAATGGATCAGACGAACTCATCCTCTTGACTGCGCTGGTCTATTTGAATCCAGGCGATGAAGTCGTGATGGCCAATGGTACGTTTATTAGTTACTACATTCGCACGCAGTTGATGGATGCCGTCCAAAAACGAATTTCGTTGGTAAACGGTGGCCATGATCTCGATGCAATGGCAGATGCAATTACTCCCAAAACGAAGATGGTATTGATATGCAACCCCAATAACCCTACGGGTGTGACGAATAGCGCCGTCGAAATGCAACATTTTTTGGCACGTGTGCCAGATAATGTGTTGGTGGTTGTCGACGAAGCATATATCGAATATGCAACGCGCACGGACTTCCCTGACATGATTGCCGAGATTCGCAATGGGCGCAAAAACATCCTCGTGTTACGCACATTTGCCAAAATATATGGGTTGGCCGGCCTGCGGCTCGGATATGCAGTTGCTGATCCGGATATGCTTGATTATATTAGTCGTGCCCGCCCCGTGTTTGATGTCAATTGTCTGGCGATGGTTGCTGGCGTAGCAGCCTTGACCGACACTGCACATGTGACTGCCAGCCAGCTTCATGCAAATCAATCACGGGCGTATTTCCAACATGAGCTGACAACCCTAGGATTAATTCCGTATGCCAGCGAAACGAATTTCATTGCGGTGCCTGTGGGCGGTGAGGGGAGTGATACCCAAATCGTCCGTGCCATGGCTGAGCGGGGTATTGCAATAAATGGGCTCGGTGCGTGGGGATTACCCGGGGTTATCCGCATTTCGTTTGGCACTCCAGCAGAAAACGGATTGTGCATCGCTGCGTTGGGTGAAGTGCTGCAACAACGGCAATAACGAATTTGTACGAGGTATTATGAAAATAATTGTTGTGGGAACTGGATTTGTTGGACTTTGTCATGCCGCTGTTTGTTCGGAATATGGTCACGAAGTGTATGCATACGATATTAATCCAATCCGAATCGCTGCGTATCAATCCGGGAAAATCGAAGAAATTGAACGGTTTATCAATGAACCCGGATTACCCGCCGTCATTGCCGAAACACTCAATCGCTATTTGTTCTTCACTACTAATATTACCAACCACATTGAAGGTGCAGACGCCATCTTCCTTTGTTTACCTACTCCCCCAAATCCTGATGGCTCTTCAGACTTAAGTTATTATTTTGCTGCAGTTGAATTTCTTGCTGAGCTTTTGGCCAAACGTGTCGATCAACGCCGGGTGGTTATCATCAACAAAAGCACCGTGCCGATTGGAACCGCACGTGCCCTGGAAGGTGTCCTGAACAATCATAGAGTACCGAATGTCGGGGTAGCCTCTAATCCAGAATTTCTCCCCGAAGGTGATGCCGTTGAAAAATCACGCCGCCCTGATCGTGTCGTGGTAGGCGCCGATAGTGATGCTGATTTTCGCATTTTGCGGCGCATCTACTCGCAATTCGTCAATCACGTACGTATTCGCTATATCGAAACAACCCCCGAAACCGCCGAAGCTATTAAATATGTCGCCAATACGTTGTTGCTGACCTATGTATCGTTTTGGAATGGTGTGGGTGCTCGCTTGGGCGAAACCTTCCCCAATGTACGGATGGAAGATCTCAAACGTGGTGTTACTGCCGATGGTCGGATCAGCACGTGGGGATCGTATGTCGGGATTGGTGCAGGTGGTTCGTGTTTTGGTAAAGATGTCCAATCACTTATTTACCAATTAACGTCGCGCAATCAAGACGCTAAATTACTGCAGTCAGTGTTTGATATTAATGAATATCAAAAGGTCTATCTGCTTGATCGCGCCGAAAAAGAAGCTGGCTTTTCGTTTGCGAATAAAACAATTGCTGTTTTGGGTGTCGCCTTTAAACAACGGACGAACGATATCCGTGACTCTTCGGGGATGAAAGTCATTGAAGGGTTACTCGGCCGTGGCGTAAATGCAATTCATGTCTATGATCCAATGGCTATGACAGAAGCGCGCCATGCGTTTGACCCTGCCAAAAACCCACTTTTTGAAAAAATCAGCTATCATGAATCAGTCAAAAATGCCTTGCAAGCGACTGATGCACTTTTTATTGCAACAGACTGGGAAGAATTCCGCGGGTTATCACGGACCATTGAACTGCACACACAACAACCATATTTGGTGATTGACGGACGCAGGATGATCCCAGATTATGCAGAATTAACTGACCAAGGATTCCGCTATCTTGCCGTAGGGTCGCCATTTGTCGGCTAAGTATTTCACGTAGAACACGATGGTAGTTCAACATAAATTCCCCGTGCATTACTATGCACGGGGGATGTTTTTAATGAGCACAATTGATGGAACACGCTACATCGTATTGAGGAGCGCGTCGCGCATGAGTGCAAAAGGTGGGGTCAGCCCGGTCCAAAAATGAAATGCCAGCATTGCTTGCCGCGCTAACATCCCCAGCCCAGCATACCCGTCCGCCCCACAGGCTTTGGCATCAGCCAAAAGCTGGGTTGGGCGATAAACCATATCATAGACGGTCATGTTGTTGTTGAGAAATCGCGCCGGGAGCGGACTCTCGTTGCCATGCCAGCCGAGGGTGGTTGCATTGACAATCAGTCTTGCAGACCCAATGATTTCGTCAAGGTCCAGCGCATCGGGGGCAGCAAATGTCATAATTGGGTCTGAATCAAGCGTATAAAGGACATCGGCAAGTAATTCTTCGGCACGTTCGATGGTGCGATTGATGATGGTGATACGGGCAGCACCGGCATGTGCGAGGGCAAAAGCCGCTGCACGGGCAGCGCCACTTGCGCCGAGAATGACGGTTTCTAGCCCCTTCGGATTGAGGTGACAGACATCAGTAATTTCTTGGAGAAACGCTGGAGCATCGGTATTGGTACCACGTAGACGACCATCTGGTAGGCGAATGATGGTATTGGCAGCACCTATCTGGCTGGCAATGTCATCGATTTCGTCAAGCAGGGGCAAAATTGCTAATTTGTGCGGTAATGTGACATTGGCCCCGTACATATGTGGTGACCGGAGCGCATTGATGCGTTCGGGGAGTTCTGCGAGTGGCGTATGCCAGCGTTCGTATTGGGCTGGTAAGCCAAAGTACGCAAATGCGGCATTATGCATGGCAGGTGATTTACTATGAGCCACCGGATCACCGATTACTCCAGCAATACGGATGGGGGGTGTTGACATCGAAACTCCGACCTATGGTTGGCAGGCGAGATACTGTTGTTGAAATATCAAAAATTCGGTGTAGCTACTTGCAAAATTATGTTTGCCAGGAGTATCGCACGATGCCACAAAATAGAGGTAATTGGACGTCGCATCAGGGCGCGCAGCGGCACGAAGTGCAGTTAATCCCGGAGTGCTAATCGGACCTGGTGGTAGCCCAACTTCGACACGCGTGTTATATGGTCCCGGGGCTGCATTGATTTGATCAATAGTCAGATTATCAAGTTTGGGCCACCAATTGGTACTGGTGCCGATGATATATTGTACGGTCGGGTCTGATTGTAACTTGCCACCACCTGTTTCGCCGGCATTTTCAGGTTTGAGCCGATTCCAAAATACCGCGGACACAAGTGCCATTTCGTCTTGACGTGTGGCTTCACGTTGGATGATTGAAGCCATCGTGACAATTTGATGAACCGATGCACCGGGGATTTGGACTTCATGTTCGATGGTAGCGAATTGTTCATCAAAATGACCCAACAGTAAATCTATGACATCATTGATAGTTGCGGTTTCATTGAGGCGGTATGTATCGGGGAATAAGTATCCTTCAAGACTTGCTCCTTCGGGAATACTACTAAGGTAAATGTGGTTTTTGCGGAAGCGATCAGCTGATTTGAATGCAGCAAGTGCTGTTTGTTCATCAACTGCAAGTACCCCTGAATTCCCCACGACGGCGGCTATTTCTTCGATGCGCATGCCTTCGATGATGGTGATTTGCACTTCTTTTACGCGACTTTGTTGGAGGGCCACCATGAGTTCATTCATCGTCATGTTTTGACGTAACAAAAAATTACCTGCTTGTAATTTGCTATCCAATTGCTGAGTTCGGGCTAACGCCACAAACAACAGTGGTTGTCGGATGAGTTTTTGTTCGGCGAGTCGAGATGCAATTGAATACGTTGTTTCGCCTTTCGAAACAACGAATTCAAGCGGAGTGTCGTCGGTGCCACCGGGGCGACGGATTTCGGCAGATACAAGCATCACTACCGCAGTAGCCACAATTGCTAGAATCGCCAACATTAAGAACACAACACGAAAAAAACGGACCACGACAGCACCTTTCGGCAATATCTACGGTGTAGGAGTAACAGGTAATAATGGATCTATAGTAGCAGTGGCTTTTGGCGCACCAGCTACAGTTGCAGTTTCAGCGGCAGGTGCAGTTTGTGATTCTGCAGCAATAGTGCTTGATGGAGTGGGAATAGCAGTTGTAGTCATCGCCGGGATGCGAGTGGGCAGTTGAATATCTTCAATGGGCAGTGCCGTCTCTGGTGCACTTACTAACGACTGATTAATCCAACCAGCACCATCAGTTGAACTAATCGAAGAAGTAGCTGCGCGTTTGGCGCCGAGTTTAATTTTGAACCATGTACGATCGGGCGTCGTGGCCAAATAGATAATTTCGTCATTTTCTACAACTTGACCGACCACATTATTTGTTTGAATGGCTGGTTGGCTACGGACGTTGCCTGGGTTGACTATGACGCCGGAGATTGTTTGGGCTACCGCTTGTGTTGGAACCAAACTATCGACGGTAGGCGTTGTTTGGGGACCCGAGTTTAGCGCAGCGTCTGCAGGTACGGTCGCTGTAATGGTCGGTTTGACGCCAATTGTGCTTACTTGACTGCGCACACGTTCGAGTACATTCCATGCCAACACGAGTGCCAACAATAATACAACGGTCGAAACTGCGGTCTTGAGGATGTCCGTTGCTTTGACAAATAAGTTACTGCCTTGCATTTGATCAATTGCACTTTGCGCAACACCTGCAATCGATTCTCCCCACGTCGTTTTGCTGCGATCGTCGCGGGCAATTTTGCGTAGTGCAAATAAGGCACGGGTATTACCCACCACCGATAACGAGCGCACCACACTCCAACGAACATTGCTGTTGGGGTGGCTCAATGCATTGATTAAGGGTTGGGCAGCGCGGCGATCGCCTATTTCACCGAGGATTTCTGCGGCACGATAGGCGATCAACCAGGGGCCATCTGGATGAAGGCCATCGAAAAGTGCGGGAAGTGCAGTGGTTCCCAGAGACACTAATTCTTCGGGGGCATGAATGTGCCCGGGACTGTCAGGATCCCCC
>CALQBW020000006.1 GCA_943328915.2 Singulisphaera sp. GP187
GGCCCGCTTACCAGTTTTATAGATAAAGCCTTCGAATTGGTCTGGAGTCGCAGTGACCGTCCTATTGCTCGTCAGCAAGTCACGCGGAGCTGGTTGTGGGGACCGACTGGGTTAATGGCACGTGCCGAAGGGTATCTGCAAATGAGCGGCGGTTTGCGCCAAGTGCAGTATTTTGACAAAGGTCGGATGGAAATAAACAACCCGAATGGGAATCGCCAAAGTCCTTGGTATGTGACGAGTGGGTTGCTCGTGCGTGAACTGATTAGCGGCAATATGCAAGTGGGGAACAATGAATTCATTACTCGTGAATCGAGTGATGTCCCGTTGGCCGGTGACCCCGGTGATACCGTTGGACCAACGTATGCGAGTTTTGTAAAAAATATCAATGTTCGTAGTAGTGATCGTACTGCAGCAACTATAGATCAACGGTTGATGCGTGACGGGAGTGTGGTGCCCTTCAATGACAATGGCATTCCCGCAGCCACCCTCGCCAAGTACATTCCGGAAACAGGCCATAACATCCCACAAGTATTTTTCTCATATTTGACCAAACATGATGTGATTTATGTAAACGGCCACACCACCCAAGGGCGGGTGATGGACTGGATTTATACGATGGGGTACCCGATCAGTGAAGCGTATTGGACCCGAGCAACAATTGCCGGTGTAGAACAGTGGGTACTCGTCCAACCATTTGAACGGCGCGTCCTCACCTATGTTCCCAACAACCCCGCAGGTTGGCAAGTCGAACTAGGTAACGTTGGACGTCATTATTATCGTTGGCGCTATGGTACCGAGCCTACAAATTAATTACCCGCAGTGAAACAGTAATAACACGATGATGTTAGACGACCAGAATTATTCGACAAATCCCCTCAATACACTTTCATTATCATTACCGGCATTCGGGCAACGTGAAGACCCATTTGACGCGGTCCGCAAAATCGCTGATGAAATTGGCCCACGACCAGTTACTTCACTTGCTGAAGCGCAAACAGCAGCGTATATTGGCAGTCGCTTACGGCGTGCCGGTATGCAAGTGTGGACTGACCCATTTAAATCAAGTCCCGCGTCGGGAAGTAGTGCATTAATCGTTGCCCTGTTGGCCTTGGTGGCAACCCTGCTATGGCCATTCAGTACTGTGTATGCATTCGCCTGCGCTGTGGTTACACTTGTGATCACCATCTTGAGTACCTCACCACGGTTAATGCTTTGGGGGCTTCATGCCCGCGAAAGTCAAAATGTTTTTGGCATACAACATGCGCTAAATCTCCCTACACGCCGTGTCGTGATTATCGCTCCACTCGATTCACATCAGCCAAAAGATGCACTCGGGAGCAATCAAACACGCATCGGGGCGACCACAGCCCTATTCACTTTGATGAGCATTGAGTTACTTGCGCCATTCCAAATCCCAATCCTGGTGCGCTTTTTCTTTTTGTTGATACCGGCAATCTATTTGCTGATTGCTGCTATTGCTGAGCTGTGGGTACGCAGTCAACCACATTCTCGCGGCGCGGTCAGTTATGCCGGCTCGTTAGCCGCAATGGTTACGGCGGTCGAAGATGTAGGGCGCTTGTCCCACACAGAAATTTGGGCAGTAGGGCTCGGTGGCGGCACTACCGGTGCAGGTATTGCTGAGCTCATCAAAAGGTACCCATTCGACAACAATGCCACCTTTTTTATTGGGATTGAAGGTATTGGGCGTGGCACCCTCAGTTATATTTTGCGTGATGATGGTGAACGGTACCGCAGCGCAGATCCACTACTTATCGAATTAGTCACAGAAGCCACGCTCGGTGTCCAAGCCGCACCAAGTGTTGCTGGTTTTGCTTCATTTATACGACCATTGACCCGCGCAAAACGCCGCACGATTAGCATCGCTTGCCTAGACCAAAGCGGCCATGTGCCACTCCAAGGATCGCGCAACGATGTCATCGAATCAGTCAATCCTGCCCTTATTGAACAAACTGCCCGCTTAATTGCCAACACCATCAGGGCACTTGATCCCCTGACCTTCTAATTGTCCCAAACAAAAATCCTGCTATCTGTATATTGCAGATAGCAGGATTGTACGTTAGTTCAACCACGGACATTTTGCATTACTGCCAACAACACTGCCCCGTAGGCATCTTCGACATTGACCGCCGAGGCTTCGTGGAGCCAATCGGCAACCCTTACCCGACAGCGGCTCCCCGCTGCCGTCACATCAAGAGTAATCGTACCTTGAGCCCCCAAAAACTGCATCAGGATTAGTTGCAATTGACTTGCATTGGGGAGCCACAAGGCTTCACCAGCCCATACGGTATCGAGGGCCCATTCACTCGCACCATGGAACATCAACACCGGTGCACTATCCATTTGGCCAATTTCTATGGCACCAGGGGCGATTAACCACGCCTCACCCTCATCAAACAGACAAAACCAATCCCCGTTTGTTGGTTGCCACCGTAATCCCGCAGTCACCAACGCCCTTGCCAGTGCCACATCAATCATGGCTTTGCTCCTGTGCCATTCCAGTGCGCACTTTTTGAATCGCGGCGATACGATCACGTTGGATCGACTGTAGCGCATTGCTCCATTGTTCACGATACGGACTCATGTGTTTTTGCACCAAATCTGCAATGACCAAATTACGGTACCATTTGCGATTCGCCGGGACTACATACCAGGGAGCATGTTCATTGCTTGTTTCGCGTATTGCATGTTCATACGCATCGATATACTCAGGAAATAACGTACGGTCCCGCCAATCTTCGGCGGAGAGCTTCCAAGCCGTATCGAGGGCTTGTTCGCGAGATACTAATCGAGCCTCTTGCTCTGGAGCATCTATATGCAAAAAACATTTAATGATAATTGTTCCGTCGTCATGAAGTAATTCTTCAAAATGACGGATATGCGCAATACGTTGTGTACGCATAGAATCGGTTATCGTGCCACGCACATGCGCCGCTACAACATCTTCATAATGTGAACGATTAAAAATACCCATATACCCCCGCGGAGGAATTGATGTATGTACCCGCCACAAAAAGTCGTGGGCTAATTCATCGGGTGTGGGCATTTTAAAGGGATGGACGGTCACATTGAGTGGGTCGCCTTGGCTTACCACAAAACGCACCACACCATCCTTCCCACTCGCATCTATTCCTTGCAACACAAGCAACACTCGATGCGTAGCAGCCCCCATCATTAACGCTTGGAGCTCACTGATTTCTGCCATCAGTTGTGTGGCGATGAGTTTCCCATCGTCTTTGCTGACTAGACGATCCCCAATTGCCGACGTATCCGCCATTGAAGCGCTGTTTTCATCAAAACGTTCGAGCTGATACGCCATCTTTTACACCTTTTCAATCCATTTTACGTATCATAACACGTGCCGACTACGGATTCGTTGGAGAAGCAATCACCTAACCCGCAAACAGGGTTGCGTTCGAGTTCTTCGGGAACAAGTATGGTCTCATTTACACCGCACATACCGGTTACGCCACCGTATTTACATCATAACACCAGAGCTACAATAAATTTAATGGAATCGCGATTTTGCAAATATCATGTGTTTTTACACTTATATTTATTTGTTTTCTGCCAATTTAGAGCAATAAATACACTTTAAATGCAAGTCAGTAGTTTCTATTCCGCACATAAAAACACCACGATTATTACAATGGAATACATGTGGTATAATTGCAAAGATTATTTGGATGATGTAAGGCAAGGAACGATGAAAGAACTCTTTCGTCGTGCTCCAAAGGCATTTACGCCTGGTGAGCAGACACCCGATCAACAAACCCCCGACAACATGTGGGTCAAATGTCCTACGTGTGGTGAATTGACCTATGTAAAGCAGCTTCGCGATAACCTCAAAGTCTGTCGATGTGGCCATCACATGCGTCTGAGTGCCGTTGAATGGACGGGTTTGTTTGATAGCGACACATTTGTCGAACACGACGGTAATATTACCCCTCTCGACCCACTCAACTTTGTATCACCCAAAGACAATTACGCTCAAAAGCTCCGCGAAAGCCAACTTAATACTGGTTTGTATGATGCCATGATTGGCGGCGAAGCGAGTTTAATGGGCCAGCCATTGCAAGTCACCATCACTGAATTTGAATTCATTGGTGGTTCAATGGGCAGTGTGTTTGGTGAAAAAATCGCCCGTGCTGCCGAACGTGCCTACGAATTACACGTCCCGCTATTGACAATCAATGCATCGGGTGGAGCTCGTATGCACGAAGGGGTGATTTCGCTGATGCAATTGCCCAAAGTTAATTTAGCCCTCGCCCGTCTCGGGAGCATTGGCATGCCACATATTGCGGTCATGACCGATCCATGTTACGGGGGGGTGCTCGCTTCATATGCCTCTGTTGCCGACATCATCATTGCCGAGCCGGGTGCCCGCATTGGCTTTGCCGGTCGACGGGTGATTGAGCAGACGATTCGCCAAAAACTTCCTGCCAACTTCCAAAGTGCTGAGTTTTTGCTCGAACACGGCATGATTGACATGATTGTCCCGCGCAACGAAATGCGCTTGACCCTGGCTCGCCTGCTCCGCCTTTATACCACACGTGATACCAGCACCGCACCAATTGCTGCGGATGTGTGAGGAATGACCATGAAAACTGCGTTTACCGCTTGGGATAAAGTCCAAATTTCACGCAATGTGCAACGCCCACGCACCCTCGATTATGTGCGCATCTTGTGCGATGATTTTTTTGAATTCCATGGTGACCGTCGTTATGCCGACGATGCCGCCATCGTTGCCGGTGTGGGGCGCATTATGGGACGTTCGGTGATGATTATCGGCCACCAAAAAGGTCGTGACACCCGCGAAAACATGAAGCGCAACTTTGGCATGCCCAAACCCGATGGGTATCGCAAAGCACTTCGGCTTTTTCATCATGCGGAAAAGTTTGCCCTGCCCGTGATTTGTCTTATTGACACCCCTGGTGCTGATCCAAGCATGGAATCTGAATCACGTGGTCAAGGCAATGCCATTGCCGAAAACATCTTAGTGATGGCCCAATTACGCACCCCACTGGTCAGCTTCGTTATCGGCGAAGGTGGCTCAGGCGGCGCATTAGCAATTGGCGTTACCGACCGAATTTACATGCTCGAACATTCGATTTATTCCGTGGCCGCCCCCGAAGCGAGTGCTGCGATATTGTGGCGGGATTCGTCCAAAGCCGCTGATGCCGCCAAAACAATGCGTATTACCGCCCAAGACCTCCACGAAATGGGCATTGTCGATGCGATCGTCCCCGAGCCCGA
The DNA here is from genome assembly GCA_943328915.2 of Singulisphaera sp. GP187. Lineage (GTDB taxonomy): Bacteria > Chloroflexota > Chloroflexia > Chloroflexales > Roseiflexaceae > UBA965. The sequence goes on from CALQBW020000006.1 coordinate 5,275, forward strand.
TGGTGGCGCCCACCTCGACCCCGAAAACACCGTGCGCAAAGTTGGTGATTTGCTCATGAATAGCCTCGAAGCGCTCAGCACTATCCCCACTCAGACACTCCTCGCCCAACGATACCAAAAATACCGCGTCATTGGAGCCTTCAATACACTGACTACCAATCAACATGGCAACGGCGAACCACTGGTTTTCCCCTAACATGTCTACCCCTACCGTAATCGTCGCCTTGCACCATGCCCAAACGCAGTTGCAGGCGACGAGTGCATCACCCCGCCTCGACGCCGAGCTCATCTTGGCGCACCTGCTCGGCACCTCCCGTACCAGACTCATCCTGATCCATCATCAGCCTCTCACAGACACCGTCGCCATCGCGTTTGCGGCTGCAGTGGCACAACGTGGGTTGGGCGTTCCAATTGCGTACCTTACTCATCACCGTGAATTTTATGGATTTGATTTTTATGTCGACCAACGAGTGTTGGTGCCCCGTCCGGAAACAGAATTACTTGTTGAAATCGCTAGGCACGCGGCGCTCCACATGGGTGCTCACACTATCGTCGATATCGGCACCGGGAGCGGTTGTATCGCATTGAGTTTGGCAATGCACGCAGCAGCACCGCACATAGTTGCGGTCGACATTTCGGCTGATGCCCTGGCTGTCGCTACCATCAACCGCAAACGCCTCAACCCACCCGTCAGCGTGGATTTGGTGCACGGTGATTTATGCACCATGCTACGCCCAGCGCCCGTGATTATCAGTAACCCACCCTATACCCTAATCGACGACATCGACGCCAACGTGCGCCAGCATGAGCCTCATATGGCACTCATTGGTGGCGGTGACGATGGTGCCGACTATTACCGGCGCCTGGCAGCCTTGTTGCCTAGCCATTTAGCCCGCCCGGGGGTATTTGCCTGCGAAATAGACCCACGCCAAGCAGCGATCGTCAGCGCATTGTTGCAAGAAGCCCTGCCCGACGCCCACGTCTCCGTCAGCGACGATTTGGCCGGCTGGGCGCGGGTGGTACGCGCCGCAATTGGGTAGCGCCACAAGGGATTACCCTGGCGGTAAAAGCCGGGCGAGGCGTAACAAGCGATATTCATACAAGCCCACTAGCGCACCATACCCAATCACTGCGCCAATGCGTACGCTCCAATCTGCCCCCCACCACAATGCCATCAAGACCCCAGCCACAGCCAGCAATACATACCCCGTTAACGCGCGCCAATCATAGGCCACGGCGATCATTCTACGGGCTTGCCACCAAATCATGCTGGGCATCACCATGGCAGCTATCCCGGTAGCGATGCCTGCGCCCATAGCACCCCAATACGGGATAAGCCACAGGTTGAGGAGGGTATTGACCGCCGCCGCCGCCGCTGTACTCCACCCCAAAATTGTCAACTTGCCCTGAATTGTCGGCACAATTCCCACAATCGTCATCACCCCGCTACAGAGGGGCACGAGGAGGAGCGGCCAGAGCAACCGTGCAGCAGGTTGGGCTGCGACACCTCCAAAGAACCACATGAATTCGGGAGCCCACAACCCCATCACCATGGCCGCCAATAGTGCCACCGCCATATAGACCCGCAACGATGTCGCATAAAAATCCCCCGCCGTCGCCTTGCCCGCATAGGCCAACGCCACTGGTTGCCAGGCATTGCGAAAGGGGTCGATAACTAGTGCAAGTAGCGACACCAACAACGCTGCTACCGCATAATGCCCTTGGGCGGCAGGAGTAATCACCCCCGCCAACAACCAACGATCTTCATAGAGCAACACCCAAACGGCGATATTACTCGGCACCAAGGGCAAGCCACGCCGCCAAAGCAATAGCATGGTCGGCCAGCCAACCTGTCCCCACCACCATTGGCGCGTCAGCCACAATGCCAAGATGCCATTGACCACATGCGTAGCGGCGGCGGCAATCACCATCCCCGGGATGCCCCATGCCTGCCACACCACCAACGTCAGCCGCACAACCGCCGTCACCACGACTCCTACCAGCGTCAACACGATGGTCAAGCGCACCGCTTCACGCAAGCGCAACATTGCCACCAGCGTACCATGCACCACGCCAAACGGCATCGCCAGCAATTGGATCTGCATTAGCCAAACAGTGTCGGGGCGATGGGTGGATTGTGCCAGCCATGGCGCGATGAGGCTCAGCCCCAGCGCCACTACTCCTGCCCACGCCATCACCACCACCAAGGCACTCGCCAGCACATCAGCACGATCTGATTCGTCGCTCCGTGGCACATAAACACTCGCCAACACCATCGGCATACCGATTATCGCGGCGGTATACGCCACATGGGTCAACGTTTGTAACAAATCAACAGTACCATAGCCGGCCATCCCCAACGCCCGTACATAGAGCGGCGTCAGCACAAACCCGACTGCGGGTCCGACCAATCCCACCAACGTATAGGCAATGGTTGCGCCAAACAAGCGCCGCATGAATTGATTTTGCATAGGGGCGTATTTTAGCATATTGAGCGGTGATTCCATACCAGATAGCGATGGTCGTGCCCGTCGCCCCGCCCCAGTTGTGGGAATGCGGTCGGTCGTGCGGTACATTGGAACGGGCGTCAGGTTGCCCATTCACCAGCAACCAGCGCTTGTTTTTTCATAAAAAAGTAACAGACGGCAGTGGTGAAAACGCAAAAATACACCCGCACTCGCCGCAGATTTCGTGCAACTCGAGCGGGATTTATTGTTACAATGCGCACAGACAATACACCAAGGAGTTTCTGTGCGTTATCAATTACTGGCCCTAGACCTCGACGGCACCGTCGTCAACCATGACCTCACCATTGACCCACGTGTCAACGTCGCGATAGTCGCCGCCCAAGCGGCAGGGATCATTGTCACAATCGCGACTGGGCGTATGTTTGGGGCAGCATTGCCGTTTGCGACGGCCCTCAATATCCAGCAACCGTTGATTTGCTACCAGGGTGCCGTCATCCGCGACGCACCGAGTGGGCACATCCGCTATTCAATGACCATGCCTGGCGCTGTTACCGCCGAAGCGGTGCAGATGCTCCTCGACCGTGATATTTTTGTGGTGGCCTATATCGACGAAATCTTGCACATTGCCGAGCGTCGCCCCGAGCTCGACCTCTACCTCAGTTTCCACCCCGAAGGAGCAGAAGTACGCATGTGCGACGACCTCCCCGCCGTCGTGGCGCAACACCCCGCCACCAAATTATTGTTTGTGGCCGAGCCCGAGATCGTCGGACCAACCCTGGCCGAGCTCCGACTGGTGGTTGGCGATCGTCTCGTCACCACCCGTTCACACCAACTTTTTGGTGAATTGACGGCCCTTGGCGTCAGCAAAGGACGGGCGTTGGCTGAATTAGCCCTGCAATTAGGTATCCCGCAAGCCGCGGTGGTCGCTATTGGTGACCAAGAAAACGATCTCGAAATGATTGCTTGGGCTGGGCTAGGGCTGGCCATGGGCAATGCCATCCCCGCCCTCAAAGCCATCGCCACGCAGACTATCCCCAGCATCGACGATGCCGGGGTGGCATGGGCAATTCATAATTTATTGCTGGGAAGTGACGCACAATAAGCAATAGCAAACCCCGTGGGAATACCCACGGGGTTTGCTATTGCGATGACTCAGGCAATCTTCTATAATGAGAAGACTAGCGTGAGCGGTACATGGTGCGTAAGCACTTGGTACAAACGCTGACTTGCACCTGCAAGCCGCCTTCGAGTGTCAACGTGGTGCGTTGAATGTTGGCCTTGAAAGTTCGATTGGTGCGAGGAGCGCGCCGGAACCAACCACCAGATGCTTGGTGACGGATGTTACGGCCGAACGTCAGCCCCTTATCGCAGATTTGGCATTTCGCCATGATAACTCCTCCTAGGAGATGATCTACACAATTTACGTGTAACACACTAATGCAAAATAATACCATACCTGAGACCGCTTGGCAACTTGAAACACATACTTCTGGCCAAATCCAGATAACCAGTCGTGCGATTGCGCGATATGTGCTGCGTCTCCTTGCCCAGATTCCCCTTGTTCGTGGGATTGGTCCAAATGCAATTGCCGTTTCTCACCCCGACACATGGCAATCTATTATCATCTCACGGTATGATTATATCCAAGTGGCAATTGCCGTGAATGCCGATGATTTAACCCTGCCGTTGATTGCCGAAGTCCAGACTCGCCTTCATCATGCCCTTACGGAATGGCTTGGGGTTGCGGTAACCGTCCAAATTAGCGTGGCGACGGTCGTAACACCCACCCCAACGACAACACAAAGGAACGAACAACGTGGCGCGAATTAAAATCATCTCTGACAGCACTGCAGAAATATCAGCAGAGCTCGCCCATGAACTCGATATCGACATCATTCCCACCCAAATTCAATTCGGTGATCAATCCTTCCGCGCCGGGAGCGAGCTGAGCAATGATCAATATTACCAATTAATCGACGACGGGCGGTTGCGTCCTCGGTTTTTACCACCACGGCAAGCAGATCTCGATGCGACCTTCCGGCGGGTCACCGAGCGCTACGACTATATTTTTTCGATTCATATGGCGGCCCAACTCAGCCCTATTTACCGGATGGTCCAACAAACCCAAAGTCGGATTCCTGCCACTGCCTCCAAAATGCGGGTAGTTGACAGTAAATCATTTTCGGCGGGGTTGGGCACGGTTGTGATGCACGCTGCCCGAGCCGTCCAAGATGGCGCATCCCCGAGCGAAGTCGAACGCTTGATTACCGAAGCGGTTACCCATACGCATTTCGTCTTTTTTGTGGATACCATTGACGCACTCGAGCAAGCTGGCTGCCTCGAATACACGAATAGCAATGTCAGTTCACTGCAACGGATCAAACCATTGTTATTGCTCGATGACGGTGAGATCGTCCTCTACGAGCGCACTCGTACCCGCACCAAAGCCATCGAAGGGCTAGCAACGTTCGTCGAAGACTTCCCCAAAGTACAGGCAGTAAGCGTGCTCTATACGACGTCACCTGAAGATGTTGATAAATTCCTCGAACGCCTCGATCCCGTCTTCCCACGAGGGGAAGTAACCACCATGCAGATGAGTGCGAGTAGTGCCGTGATGTTAGGGCCAGGAGCTATGGGAGTAGCGGTCTATGAAGGGCTCTCTTGATCCGACACCGGTCCGCGAAGGGGTCAAAATGCTCGGTGTTGCCTTGCGCGCCGAGCAACTCGACGGATGCCGCAATGCAGCCCACGACGGCGGCCTCGATGCGTTTTTGTTTGAGTGGGCCAGCCAATACTCTACTGCCGCACAACACACCGAAGTCACGCGGCTCTTGAGCGGGTTGCGTGGGTATTACGGCTGGGACCACGACCGGCGCGATACCCAACTCGGTATTGCGATTACCGCATTACGCCAGCTGTATGTGGCATTGGGGCAACCGCAAGCGGCATCACCTTCCCCTCGGGCACTTGCCCCCGCAAAGAAACCTGCTCCAACCACTAAACCAACGCCCAAAGCCAAAGTGGCTGCGGTAAAAGTCAATCCCAATGCACCAATCACCCTTGATTCCGCGCTCGAAGCCTTGTCCGGCGTAGGCAAAGTCAACGCCCAAGCCTTCCGACGACTCGGGGTACGTACCATTCGTGATCTCCTGCAACACTACCCCTTTCGCTACGACGATTTTTCCAAACGCACTACCATATCGGCATTGCGCCCCGGCGAGCTCGAAACGGTCGTGGCTACGGTGGTCGACAGCCGTACCTTTAGTATGCGTAGCGGCGGCAATGCGGTCGAAATCAAACTCGAAGACGAAACGGGTATCCTCAAGGCAGTGTTTTATCGCCAACCATGGTTGGCCCGCCAAGTCCACATCGGCATGCAGATGATGCTCAGTGGCAAAGTCGAATTATATGCCGGCCAACGCCAAATGAATAGCCCCGATTGGCAACCATTTAAAGATCTCAGCCCCGACGAAATGATCCATGTGGGGCGGTTGGTGCCTGTGCACCCCTTGACCAAAGGATTGGCCGAGCGTAGCGCCCGCACTCTCATCAAACAAGTGGTCGACCGCTACGCCAGTGAAGTAGCCGACCCATTGCCAGCCGAGGTGCGTCAACGGGCTGGATTAATCGATTTGGCCAGCGCAATTGCCGCTATCCATTTCCCCCGTGACAACGAAGAGATCGTCAAGGCCCGCACACGCTTGGGATTCGACGAATTCCTTGCGATTCAATTGGGTGTCTTACAACGCAAAATCGCCTGGCAACGGGAAGACGGCTACGCCATCCCCTACAACGATGAGGCGCATCAAGCGTTTTTGACAATCTTGCCATTTGCACTTACCAATGCCCAAAACCACGCCATAGGCGAAATTTTCGCTGATATGGGCACACCGGTGCCGATGGCGCGCTTGCTCCAAGGTGATGTCGGTAGCGGCAAAACTGCCGTGGCCGCTGCGACTGCACTTCAAGCCGTCGCCAATGGCTTCCAAGCGGCTATTATGGCCCCCACCGAAATCCTCGCCGAGCAACATTATCGCGGCCTGCGCAATCTGCTCGGCACCATCCAAGTGCGCCGTTCACGCGAGTGGCAAAGTGGCATCGACGAAGAACAACGGAGTCGCCTTGCTGAAATCCAGCTGCTCCTCGGCATGGATCCCCAGCAAAGCGACGGTGTGCGGGTTGCGCTCCTGACGGGCAGTCTGGGAGCCAAAGAGCGCCGGCGTGTGCTCGAAGGCATCGCCAATGGTGAGGTCGATTTAATCGTAGGTACCCATGCATTGATTACCGAATCGGTACAATACCACCGTTTGGGCATCGCCATTGTCGACGAACAGCATCGCTTTGGCGTCGAACAACGTCAAAGGCTCAAAGACAAAGGGCACAATCCCCACTTGCTGGTGATGACAGCCACCCCCATCCCGCGCACCTTAACGATGACCATTTATGGCGACCTCGATACGTCGATTCTCAACGAATTGCCGCCGGGCCGCCAACTAATTTTGACCAAACGCATCCGCTTGCACGAACGCGACCGGGCCTACAAACATATCCGTAAAGAAGTCAGCGCCGGGCGCCAAGCGTTTGTGGTCTGTCCCTTGGTCGAAGAAAGTGATAAATCCGACCTGCCCTCGGCCGAAGAAATGCACGTAAAGTTACAAACCGAGGTCTTCCCCGACCTGCGAGTGACCTTGATTCACGGCAAAATGAGCCCCAAAGACAAAGACGCCGTGATGTTGGCATTTCGCAACCATGAATTCGATATTTTGGTGGCGACTGCCGTCATCGAAGTCGGTATAGACATCCCCAACGCCACCACCATGATGATCGAAGGCGCCGACCGCTTTGGACTGGCGCAGCTCCACCAATTCCGTGGCCGGGTCGGTCGTGGCCAGCACAAAAGCTACTGTATCCTGGTCAGTGACCGCGACAGCGAGGTCACGGCGAAGCGCCTGAGTGCCATGGAAGAAACCCGCGACGGCTTTCGTTTGGCCGAAATTGACCTGGAGCTCCGTGGCCCTGGCGAATTCTTTGGCACACGCCAAAGTGGCACCCCCGACCTCAAAATCGCCCAGCTCACCGATACGCGCCTGCTCCACGCCGCCCAACTCGAAGCCAAAACGATTTTGCGCGATGACCCGGCTCTCGCGCAGCTCCAACATGCGTTACTCAGGGAGCAGGTCGAGGCTTTTTGGGCCAAAGCCGTCGAATCGAATTAGTCGAGGAATTACAAAAACCCGGTAAGACGTAGGTGTTGCGTCCTTACAGGGCTGGTTGCGTTGGGTCACCCAACAACTTCATCATTAAAACTTATGTTCGGACTATTATCGTGACCACCAGGGCAAGTACTACAAACGTGACAGCCGAATAGCGCACTATTTTCCCAATGTCATACAGCGACCAATCACCACGGACTTTATTGTGGAAGCCCACAATCGATAACGAATGATGACGGTTATTGAATTCATATTCGACCTCGGTGACCGGTGTCGCTTTGATGATTAATTCTGCCGCGAGCAAGCGTACTTGGTCATCGGTCTCACGCAACACTGCGTCGATGAGCTCACGTAACGGCCTAACTCGGCGCCAACGGGGATCACGGATGTCGACATCCTTTTGGCACACAAATTGTGCTTGGTCATTGAGTGTCCGCAACGGCAATCCTGTCATGTCGTCTTCGTTGAAAAAGCGCTTGGTCACGCGCTCCCATTCGAAGATTTGGGCTTCGAGGATTTTGCCGACGCCATCGCATCCGTGGCATTTGACTTGGCGCTTACCACCACACGTTCTGCACCGCTCCTCGACGTGTGTTTCTTCGCTACTGCCATCCGCATTCCGGCTCTTTTTTTTACGATCGACCATCCCACGGCCATTGCACTGCCCGCATATCAATTTGCCCAAACCGCCACAATCTTCGCATTTGACCACTTGTTGCGAGCCGGGGATTTTGACTGTTACCACGGGCACATCGACAAAGCGCTCCGGCTCAGAAACCGGCACATCCCAGACATCAGGAACTGCATCTTGCGGTAAAATTTTCCCCGAACGGTGAATCTGCTGATGAATCTTGGGTTCGCTGCGTTTTTCGTATTGGACGCGTAATTCATACAAATAAAAATTTGCACTTAAAATCTGGCGTGGCTGCATCAACTGAATAAATGTCTTTCGCCGGAATATCCCTTGTTGTGACCATCGCTCCAATAAATTTTGCATCGCATCAACACGATGCAATGCATCCGCCCGCGCGTTGCTTCGTTGCAAATACCGACTGTCTAAATCATCCGCCATCACTACTTCGAGCGGGTTTTCGAGCCATTCGGCAATCGAATTCCATGTGCCCTGCGTCGTTGCGGAGGTCTGACGAGGCACGGTGCCTTTTTCAAAAATCGCACCCTTCACCATCACGTTTGGCAACGCCTGAGCAGCTTGACGCGCAGTGCCATAGCGTTGGTCAATATGCTCCGCCATCAAACGTTGTATGACCCGATCAATGTCGGCAAAATCATGATGAAATGTAGCAAGTGGTGACAACGGCACTTGGGGCGTTGCGCCACCCAACAACAACTGATACAGCAACATCCCAAGGGCATAGAAGTCATCACTCGGCAGGGCGTCGCCGCTGCCAAGTCGTTGCGACGCCGGATAGTAGACCGATGATAAATCACGATCATCAAAATCAACCAAATCGCGACTTGCGTCACACGCCGCAAATCCCAACATCGAGAATCGCGCGTTGAATTCGTGATCAATCAAAATCGTGGCTGGGTGAATGTCGCGGTGGATAATTTGTTGGAGGTGAAGTGCATCGACCACGGTCGCCAATTGCCGAAAAATCTGGAACGCATCCGCCTGCGCGAGCGCCCCTTTCGCCAGCAATTCTTCCAGCGATTGCTCAGCCCGGTACGGTGTAACCAAATAATCACCATAGGTCGTATCGCATCCCGCCGCAATCACTGGCAAAACGCCTGGGTGACGGATGCGCGCACCTAATTGGGCTGCTAAACGAAACCGTGCCAACGAAAGTGGGTCAGCACGCCGCAAAATCGCTACCGCCACTGGGGCATCAGTGCCTACCCGAGTAGCCACATACCAGACCGCCAAATCATCAACCCGCAACGCCTGCCCAATTGCGAAATCGGTCAAGCGTGATTGTTGTGCTATTGGGTGTCGCGCGCTTTGGTCAGAAGGTGCAGTCATACGCTACTATCCCTTCAGGAATGATACTCGCGTTAACATATCTAATTTGCATCATCTTTGATAGTGTAATGATGCCTGTCGGACCGGTCACCAAAGTTCATGATGATTGGCCAAACGAACACCAGCGTACCTTATTCTGTGATGCCAACGGTTTACACCATATTTCATGTGTCATCCTAAAGGAGGCCGTTTTTATGGTACCACAATCACCCATGGTATACTTAGCTTCAACAGCAACCTCAGTGCCTGCGAAACAATTTATGACCGCGCGTCATTCAATCAAAAACACCCTTTGGCAATTGGCCCCTACAATACCCACACAAATTATTGAAGATTTAGCGGTGCAATCTACTGTTTCACCATTTTTGGCGCGGCTCCTCACGACCCGTGGCTATACCACCGCCACCGCCATAGCAACGTTTTTGCATCATCTCGACCCCCAACACGACCCACTCTTGATGCACGATATGGAAAAAGCCGCCCGGCGGTTGATAATAGCCATCGACACCCACCAAGTCATCGCCGTCTATGGTGACTTTGATGCTGATGGTATCACGGCCACCAGTTTGATTTGCGATGCATTTCGCCAGCTCGGTGCCAATATTGCGCCGTATATCCCCCATCGTATCGGTGAAGGTTACGGGCTCAACATCGATGCCATCGATCGTTTGGCTGATAGTGGCGTGCAGTTACTTTTGACTGTCGATTGTGGTATCAGCAATCGCATCGAAGTCGCACATGCCTATACTCGCGGGCTTGAAGTCATCGTCACTGATCACCACACCCCACCCGAAGATTTACCTATTGCCACCGCAGTGGTAAATCCACGACTGCCGTTTTGCGGATATCCAGACAAAGGGTTGGTCGGTGTTGGCGTTGCCTACAAGCTTGTCCAAGCCATTGGACAGTTGGGGATGCCATTACCGCACCAAGCGATGTACGCCCTCCTAGATTTGGTAGCACTCGGCACTGTGGCCGATTTGGGACCACTCACCGGCGAAAACAGAGCCCTCGTCCACCAAGGCCTGATCTGCCTCGCCCAAAGCCAACGCCCTGGCATCCGCGCACTCATTCATGTGGCAGGGCTCGACGGGCAGCCCATTAACGCCGGCGATGTGGGCTTCAAACTGGCGCCGCGTATCAATGCGGCCGGGCGCCTCGACAACGCCGCCCCGGCCTATGAACTACTGCTGACGAATGACCCTGAAGTCGCCCGCACCCAAGCGCAATTCCTCAACGACATCAACATCGAACGCCAACAACAAACCAAAGCACTCCAAGAGCGTATTGCCAACGATATCCAAGCCATTGAGCGCCACCAAGACGCCGTCATTGTGCATGACGATCCTGATGCCCATGCTGGCTTGGTGGGCTTAGTGGCAGCACGCATCGCCGACCAATTCAGCCGCCCCACCATCATCATCGAACGGGGGATTCCCCATTCGCGCGGCTCGGGGCGGGCCGGTGGCTTGATCGATTTGGTGAGTGCACTGCGTAATTGCGGCGTCGAATTCATCAAAATGGGTGGGCACGCCGCTGCCGCCGGATTTACCATCGCCAGTGACCAAATCGACCATTTACGCAAGGCCCTCAACGAATACGCCGCCACCCATCACATCTCCGGCGGCATTCGCATATTGCCCATCGACGCCGAACTCGACCCCGCCGCCCTCGACATGAGCATATTGACTGATTTGGCTGCACTCGAACCCTGTGGTCAACACAACTCCGCACCACTGTTATTCACACGTAATTGCCGCGTCATCTCGGCCCGGCCCATGGGGAGCGATAACCGCCACCTGATGCTCAAACTTGATATCGCCGGTCGGGTGGTGACTGCGGTGGCGTGGGGCGAAGGCGAAAGTGTTCGCCATTTCGATCGCATCAAAGCCATTGACATCGTCTATCAACCGCAACTGAACGAATGGCAAGGTCGCCGTGAATTACGGCTCGAGTTGCGTGACTTCCGCTCGGCCCGTGGCGCCGATGCCCCACCTCATGCAGTGATTCTGTAATACATTCTGCCCAGACAGTGCGCCGACACAACAGTCGAAGCCACTGCCTGATTGCTATGGTACAGTGCACACATCCTAGTAGCTCATTGAACGAAGGTGTTAGTATGAGTAAAAAAGTCCGGATTGGCTTTGTAGGGGTTGGCAACATGGGCCAAGCCGCCCATTTGCGCAACTACGTGATGGTCCCGAATTGCGAAGTCGTAGCCATTTCAGATGTCAAACCCGGCCATGCCCAGCTTGTGGCGGCCAAATGGGGTATTCCGGCCCACTATACGTCGCACACCGAGCTCCTCGCCAATGAGCAACTCGATGCGATCGTGGCTATCCAGCCATTCACCCGCCATGGCACCCTCATCCCCGAATTATTGGCCAGTGGCAAACCGGTACTCACCGAAAAACCCATCGCCGGTTCTGTTGCGCAAGCCCAACGCATCGTCGCCGCCGTCGCCACCCACAAAACATGGATGATGGTGGGCTATCACAAACGCTCTGACCCCGCTACCATGCTCGCCAAAGCCGAAATCGAACAACTCAAAGCGTCAGGTGAACTCGGCAAACTCACCTACATTCGAATTTTGATGCCTGCCGGCGATTGGATTGCCAATGGCTTCAACCAAAATATCTGGAATACCCAGCCTGAACCAGAATTTACCTGGGATCCTCCCGCCGCCGACATGGACGGTGCCACCAACGAAGCCTATTGGGCCTTTGTCAACTATTACATCCATCAAGTCAATTTGATGCGCCATCTGCTCGGTGAATCATGGCAAGTGACCTATGCAGCCCCTGCCGGCAATCTGTTGGTAGGGCAAAGTGACAGCGGTGTGACCTGCACGATAGAAATGAGCCCTTACCAAACCAGCATCGATTGGCAAGAAAGTGCCTTTGTCTGCTTTGAACGGGGCTGGATCAAACTCGAGCTCCCCGCTCCGCTGGCATTTACCCGACCAGGTCGGGTCGAAATCATGCGCGATCCCGGCAACGGCATCCAACCACGTATCGAAATTCCTCAACTGCCGTGGGTACACGCCATGTGGCAACAAGCCCAAAACTTTGTCGATGCAGTGGCGGGACTACGTCCGCCCATGAGCAATGCTGCCGATGCGTTGGCCGACATCCAACTGGCGCGCGAGTATATTCGCCTCCACCGCAACAAATAAGGAGTTCGTCATGCCCCTCAAATGGCGCAAAGTCTGGGTTTCTGATGAAAGCTACGAATCGGCGGGGGTCTTTGATGTCAATGGTGACGGCCACCTCGATATTGTCAGCGGGGGCTTTTGGTACCAAGGTCCAGAGTTCCGCATTCGTCACTTTATTGGGGAAATTCCGCGGTATGGCGAGTATTACGATGATTTTTCGACCATAGCGCTCGATATCAACGGCACGGGCTCACTCGATTATGTCACCGGCGGCTGGTGGGGCAATAGCCTACGCTGGCGTGAATGCCCTGCCGACCCTACACATCGATGGCCCGAACACATCCTCGCCGCCGACACAAGCAATGTCGAAACTACCCGCGGCTGGGATATAGATGGCGACGGCATCGTCGAAATCGTCCCCAATACCCCGCCCAACCCCGAAGTCAATTACTACAAACTCATCATGGATGGTGACGGCAAGGGGACAGGGCAATTTCAAAAAATAACCATTTACACTTTCGGTGATGGCACCCAAGGGCATGGACTCGGTTGTGGTGACATCGCAGGTAATGGTCGCATGGATATTGTGTTGTGCAATGGCTGGCTCGAAGCACCGGCTGACGCAGCGCATGGTCAATGGGTATGGCATCACGACTTCCCCACCCCACCTTGGGGAAGTACCGCCAGCATTCCGATGCTCGTCGTCGATGTCGATGGTGATGGCCAAAACGAACTCATTACCGGCCATGCCCACGGCTACGGCTTATGGTGGAGCAAACGGCAACCCGATGGGAGTTGGCATCATCACCCCATCGACCCCTACAACGCCCAATATCACGATTTGCAGTGGGCCGACATTGATGGAGATGGGATGCCCGAATTAGTCACCGGCAAACGCCACCGTGCCCACAACGGCAATGAAGCAGGCGAATGGGATAATTTAGGAATTTATTACTTTAAATGGACTGGCGAAGGCTTTGCCAAACAAATCATCGATTACGGCGCGATGGGCACCGGCAACGGCTGTGGCATCCACTTTGCCCTCGCCGATTTACAAGGCTCCGGTCGACTTGATGTCATCGCCCCTGGCAAAGACGGCTTGTACATTTATTACAACGAAGGCTGCTAGGGGTTGTTTTTTCAATGGTATGATGCAGATGGATCAACACATCACTACGGAGGTCAATGACGATGAGTAGTAGCGCCCAGATTCCGATGCGGGCCGTGCCTGGCTATTTCTCCACAGCGGCAGGAATTCAACTCGCCATTCAAACCCATGCCGACGCCAGCAACGAAGATTTGCAGTATTACCAGCAACTCGGCGTTGAATGGGCCATGGTGGGGATCAATCACCCCGAATTGCATACCCTTGATTTTTACAAACGTCTCGTCAAGCGCTTTGGGGAATACGGCCTCAAAATCTACCGTATTACAAATATAGGCGTGCACAATTCCCCCGAAATGACCCTCAATTTGCCTGGTCGTGACGCCAAAATCGAAGAATTTAAGCATTTCATTCGCAATCTCGGCGCCGCCGGCATCAAATACAACACCTACGCCCACATGGGTAACGGCATCTGGAGCACAGGGCATGTGCCAGGCCGCGGTGGCATGAATGCCCGCATGCTCGACATCAAAAACGCCAAAGGGTATTGGGCTGGCACCGTCTACGAAGGTGACCTCACCCATGGCCGCATCTATACCGAAGACGAATTGTGGGACAATTACGCCTACATGATTCACCAAATCAGCCCCGTCGCCGAAGAAGCAGGCGTCTATATCGGCATCCATCCCGATGATCCACCCGTCTATTCACTGGGCGGCATTCCCCGCTGTATGTTTGGGAATTTTGCCGGTTACAAAAAAGCCATGGAAATCGCCAACAGCCCGCATATCGGCGTCTGTTTGTGTATCGGCTGTTGGCTCGAAGGTGGTCCGATTGGCATGGGTGTGGGAGTGATTGATGCCATCAAGCACTTTGCCTCCAAAGGGCAACTCTTCAAAGTCCACTTTCGCAATGTCACCAACCCAATGCCTGAGCCGTGGGTCGAAACACTCATCGACAATGGCTACCAAGACATGTACGACGTGATGAAAACCTTGCGCGAAGTAAAATTCGACGGTTGCATCATCCCTGATCATGTTCCCGATATGCTCGGCGGCTTTCGTGTCGGTACTGCGTATTCCATCGCCTATATGCGCGCTTTAATTCAAGCCGCCAATAGCACTTACGGCGGACCAACCTAGCCATTAACCAGCCCTTCATAAATTCACAAGGTCACATTGCCGTAGGCAGTGTGACCTTGTACGTTATCAGCAAAAAAACACGTTTGTGCTATACTACGCACTAACATACTATCATCTGTCATACTTCACCTAAGTTGAGGGCCTGATATGACCACAAACAAAACAAGTCAGTCACGCAACACGAATCGCCGTCCCAAGCGCAAAAGCGCCATTTCACTTCGCCCAGAACACCAACGGGAGTTATTTGCGTTGGCGTTAATTGCGATAGCCGGTGTCACTATTATTTTTTATTTGACCGGCATTACCGGCCAACTCGGTGGTGGCTGGAAGCTATTTATCGAAAAACTCCTCGGTTGGGGAGCACTCGTCGTTCCGTTGGTTGTAGGAGTACTTGGTATTGCATTGTTTCGCAGTGGCCAAAACGACAAAAACCCCCTTCATACTACCCAAATTATTGGCACCATCGTTGTGATTTTTGCCTTGTTGATGTTGCTGGAAATTGGCATCGCTCCTCGCCAAGGGTACACAGACCAGCAAGGTCGCGGCGGCGGGATTATCGGTTATTTACTATTGGCGGTATTTAGTAATGCCATCGGGCGTCCAGCAAGTGTAGCGATTATTAGTGTGACTGCCCTCGCTGGTATTATGCTGGCGTTTGATGTTACCTTGGTACAAATTGTCGATGGGATACGCTATTTTTTCATTCTAATGTGGATTCGCTTACGTGGTGAACCCAACGACCCGCGCAACAAGCGCTATAGTGACCCTTCACTTAATTACACCAGCCTCACCGAAACAATTATGACGCCCATTGCTGAGCGGAAAAGCAACGCACGCTTTCGCAAAGAAACTGAACTCGCCACGCCACCAACAGCACCATTTGAGTCGGTCAAGCCACCAGAACCATTGAAAGCGAAACGTGCAACCAAGGCCGTTGAAGCAGAACCTCCAATGGACATCCTGGACGAAATGTTGCTCCAAACCGCACCGCGTCCGGTTATCCCCGTCAATGCCAAGCCGGTCAACAGTGGTCCTCTTATCCAGGGTTCTCTCGATGGTTTCGAAGCAGGCAATGCATATCGTGCATGGCCAATGCCCCCGATTGATTTTTTGCGTCACTCAGTCGAAGCGCTTATTAGTGAAGAAGAACACCGCACAAAATCACAGCTCATCGAAGAAACCCTCGCGAGCTTCAAAGTTGAAGCACGGGTGGTCAATATCAATGTTGGACCGGCGGTGACTCAATATGAATTACAACCGGCAGTAGGGGTCAAAGTCAACAGGATTACGACACTAGATAAAGATTTGGCGTTAGCACTTGCTGCACCCTCTATCCGCATCGAAGCGCCGATTCCTGGCAAATCGGTTGTAGGTATCGAAATCCCTAACTCATCGATTTCTACCGTTGCGTTGCGCGACATCGTTGAAAGCGATGAATTCATCCGATCGAAAAGCAAATTACGCTTGCCATTAGGCAAAGATGTTTCCGGTTCACCGATCATTGCCGGGATGGAGCGGATGCCACACTTGCTTGTCGCCGGGAGCACCGGTAGCGGTAAATCCGTCGCCATCAATTGTTTTGTCTGTGCCTTGTTGATGCGCCATACTCCTGACGATCTCAAGTTCATCATGGTAGACCCCAAACGCGTCGAATTAGTAGGGTACAACGGCATTCCCCATTTGTTATCACCGGTTGTCACCGAAGTCGAACGCGTCGTCCCAACCTTGAAATGGGCCGTACGCGAAATGGAGCGGCGCTACAAACTCTTTGCCAAAATAGGCGTTCGTAATCTCGATAGTTACCGCGCCATGGCTCGTGAGCGCACTGACCTCGAAGCAATGCCATACATCGTCATTATCATCGACGAATTGGCCGACTTGATGATGATGGCCCCCGATGATGTCGAAACTTTGATATGTCGCTTGGCCCAAATGGCCCGTGCCACCGGTATCCATCTCATCATCGCCACCCAGCGTCCATCGGTCGATGTGGTCACCGGCCTGATCAAAGCCAACTTCCCCTCACGTATCGCCTTTGCGGTGACCTCCCAAATCGACTCACGCGTCATCCTTGACCAACCAGGTGCCGAACAATTGCTCGGACGGGGCGATATGCTCTTTACCGCTGCCGATTCGCCACGCACAATGCGGATCCAAGGCACGTATCTCACCGACGACGAAGTCGAAAAAATTGTCCGATTTTGGCGCACTGCCAAGCCTCCGAAGGATGTTTCCGAAGAGCAGCCAACGTCTACCGCTACAACAGTCCTAATTCCCACTGATATCGACGCGCCAACTGGAGCGATCCACGACTTACAACCTGAATTAGACAAAGTCGACCGCCTCCCCGTCTACCCCCGCGAGCCAGTTCCCCATGCCGACGAAGAACCCCACGTACCCACTGCGGATAGCGACGAGCCGGTAGCCGCCATGCAACCCATCGCCGAATATTTGTCTGAAGGAGAGCAGGATTCCCTCCTCCCTGAAGCAATTCTGCTTGTACAACAACATCGCCGCGCCTCGGCGTCGTTGCTCCAGCGCCGCCTGCGCATCGGCTACAGCAAAGCCTCGCAACTTATCGACATGCTTGAGCAACAAGGCATCATCGGACCCGCCGAAGAAGGGCGATCCCGCGAAGTACTCACCCCCGATACCACCAATCCTGCGAAATAATCTCAATAATCACAAAAACCGCCGCACCGAGCATCAATCTGCACGGTGCGGCGCTTGGTTTGATTTCGCTACACGATATCAACTTCACACCCATAGGCCTTGCGAAACAATCCGGCCGCCCGATTGGCATCCCACACTTCGACCGTCGTATCACCGGCAGCGTGGGTCACAATCCGCACAATTCTACCTATTTCGACAGTAATATCTTGGACTACTTGATTTTTACGGCGCTCAAGGAATTCTGCGAGGCGCAAGATTGCCGCCATTTTGGCCACAAGTTCACCATCACCTGGAAATAATACTTGTTGATAGTTGTCAACTGCTACTTCACCCTTGCGGTGATAACGCACCAGCAACGCCAATATAGCGACTTCACGATGACTGAACCCCTGCATCGCACTGTTCACGACCAAATACGCCCCATGCTTATGATGGTCATAATAATTCACCGCATTGCCGATATCATGCAAAATCGCCGCGTGTCCCAATAACTCACGCGCCCACAAATCGTAACCGTGCATGGGGAGCAATTGATCAAACATGGACAATGCTAATTCACGTACTTTGGCGGAATGCACTGCTTCATAGTGATACATGCGTGCTAGATTGGTCACACTAAAACTCCGAATATCAGAAATTATAGGGCTCGTACCCCGCATGAATTGTTCAAAAAACAGCCCTTCACGCAAGCCTTGGCCACTAATCGTGATTTGATTGAACTTGCCACGCCGCATCACTTCCGCCAAAATCGCCGTCCCTGCCAAAATCAAGTCGGCGCGGTCACGACTCAAGCCTGGTAAATCTTCGCGTTGTTTGACCGTTAGACTCCGAAATAACTCAAGCAGCTCATTGACTCTATCCGCACTCAACCGATGGCCGTGGACGCGATCAATGGGGTGATCACGAAGTTTTTGGTCGATTTCGGCCAATGCCCGAATCGTGCCGCCAATTCCCCCCAACGAACCACCCTGATGTGCAAGCCACGGCACATCCGCAAAATATTCTGAGATTGCCCGCTCAAGTGCTTTGAAGTCCCGCGCATTCATGGGATCGCTTTTGACAAATCGGTCAGTCAAACGCACTGCCCCAATCGGGCGACTGATACTTTGGGCGAGTTGGCGTTGCTGCACCACCGTAACTTGGGTACTCCCGCCACCAATGTCAACCACACAACCATTTTGGATATCAAGCGTGTTGATTGCACCGAGATAGCCGTAATACGCTTCTTCGGCGGCAGTTAATACCCGAAAGTCGAGTCCTGCTTCGTCACGCACTCGTGCCAAAAATTCTTCTCTGTTTGTTGCTTCTCGCACCGCGCTCGTCGCTACCGGTACTATCCGGTCAACCCCAATCCCCCGACACATTTGATGAAACAATCGCATCGTTTTGATTGCACGATTCATCGGGAGCAATTGCAACTTACCGTCAGCACCTATGCCATGAGCTAACCGAACAGCTTCACGCACTTCGTCAAGTAATTTATAGGTTTGGTGTGGCACATAGCCCACTACTATCATTCGTGTCGTATTCGAACCAAGATCAATCACTGCAATTCGTTCTTGCATGCCGAGACACCCTTCATGTACCCAATTCAAATTCCATTGTACGGTATGTCAGTCAATCAACGCCAACTTCTACGCATCATGCAACCCATTTAGCCAATGTAACCGCATTAATCAATGCATCCAAACGTCTGCATTTACAAAAACTACTCCACATAGTTGACGCTGGAGCAACCTTCGTGATAAGGTAAGTTATAACGATTTGATGCCGCAGGTTGGGAGGGAACAATGATAGACGATTTCGCCCCGAGTGGGACGCCACCGATGATTGGCAAAATGCTTACGCCAGCGGAATGGCTCGACTATATTGCTTCGTATCAATTTGGGCCAGTAATGCCTAACAAAGTAGTGTTGCATCATACCTGGCGCCCGACGGTCGATCAATGGCAAGGGCTTACCACGATGCAAGGGATGCAACATTTTTTTGCCGAAAAAGGCTGGACCGCGGCACCCCACTGCTTTGCCGGCCCTGATGGAATATGGTTATTTACCCCCTTGCGTGAAATCGGCGTGCATGCTGGTGCGGGGAATGGAAGCTTCGCCAAAGGGTGGTACACCCTCGGACTCGAAATGGTCGGCGACTACGATAATGCCCGTCCTAATGGCAAAGTCTGGGAACATGCGTTAGCAATCCTTGGCGGGATGTCCATCCGCCTCGGCATCCCCCCCAAGCAACTCATCGGCTTCCATCGCGATTACAGCACCAAAACATGCCCAGGAAAAGCAGTCACGGTTGCATGGGTCGTCCCAGAAGTCGAAGCGTGGGTCAAACGTACTGTCAAACTCCCCGACATGAAAGTCGGTGCGATTGGTAGGTCGGATGACAATACCATCCAACTCCAAAAAAAACTTATTGCGAATGCCTGGCGTATGCGTGGTGATGAGTACGATCCTATTTCACCCATCCACCAAATGGCTGTCGAACAAAACCTCGGTATGCCAATCGCCAAAGCCCGCCAAACGACCTTCAACAACAAAATATACACATTAGTGACTTTTGCGCGCGATACCTTGTTTATGGAAATCCCAGGTTGGAATCGCCCAGGAAGCATGTGGCAAACCATCGGCGATGCCATCCCTGCTGACAAAACATTCGAACGATTCCTCCTCGATGAAACATTACGCATCGGCGGCACAGGTTTCCGTCCCGAGAATCCCTTCCATCTCTTTTTGTTTGCCAACCATGATATTGGTCCCCCTATTGCTCCCGCTGGCATGCGCGAAATCAATGGTCAAATGTATGTGTTCCAAGTATTTGCCGGTGACACAATTTATGTGCGTGGTGACGACCTTTCGAAAGTCGACTGGAAAAAAATGGCATTCCTTAGCGATCTCGGTGGTGTCATCGATACTGTGACGGTCACGCTGCGTGATACCCTCCTCAGCGAAACATATAAGCTTATGAAGGTGACCTACGACCCTAGCTTACAAATGCACTACCTTGCCCGCGAATGGGCGCTGGGTGCCCCGATCGGACCATCAACACCCATCCAAATCGGCACCAGCCAATATGCCTACCAAGTGTATGGCCTCGACGTTTTGTTTAGTAAGGTTCCCAATTCAAGTGTTGTCCACCGTTTAGGAACATTGCTCGCCAGTGCTCGCCGGAAGAACCCGGTTGGCACGCTATGACCTCCGATTACCGCACCTTGTATGATCAAGCGGGGGGTGATGAACCATTCCGCCAGTTAGTAGAAATTTTTTATCGCAACGTCGAAGCAAATCCCGTGCTGCGTCCACTCTTCCCTGCCGATTTGACCTCCGGCAAAGAATGGCAGTTTTTATTCATCACCCAATACTTTGGCGGTCCGCAACGATATCACGAGCAAAGGGGGCATCCACGCTTGCGAATGCGCCATATGCCATTTACAATAGGCCTGGTCGAACGCGATGCCTGGGTGAGTTGCATGCTCGCAGCTATCGAAGAAGTCGGATTTAGTCCAGACATTGCCGCTGCTATGCGCACGTACTTCGAAGGCACTGCCCAGTTTATGATGAATCAAGCACCACCAGATGGCGATTTACGTATTACCACCTAAGAAATCCCCTCCCAGCGTATGCGCG
Source organism: Singulisphaera sp. GP187 (assembly GCA_943328915.2). Taxonomy (GTDB): domain Bacteria; phylum Chloroflexota; class Chloroflexia; order Chloroflexales; family Roseiflexaceae; genus UBA965. The sequence goes on from CALQBW020000006.1 coordinate 26,637, forward strand.
GGGAGGGGATTTAACACCGGTTAATGATCCCAGCCCATTACCTGCCATTCATTTATTTTGGCCAATAATCGGATCCGCCATGTCATCGGTAAATCCACAGCAATACGCTGGATAATCGTCAGGCCGACCATCCGGCCAGCAGCTGCCAACATCCCCTCCCACGTAAAGCGTAGGTAATCAAACAACCACTGGGTACACCCTTTGACCCGCAATACCCTGCCGGCAATCCCCATAATCGCAGGATATGCACACAACATTCCGAGTACCATTTTGTGATAATCACTCCAACGCATCTCATCACGGAAAAACCGCGTGGCAAAATCAGTGCCTCGCCGTGTCAATAGTTGCATGAAATGGCCTTGGAGCTGGTTCACATCAATATCGGCATCACCCCACGGCTGCATGAAGCGACTAAACACCCAATTCAACGATACATTGGCTTGGTACGGCGTAACCAGCGCCAACAAATCACTCATTTCGTTCTTTTCACGTAATAATACATCTAGTAACCCGGTGGTCCGCTGCAAATTACGCACATGCGACCCAAATCCGCAAAACGTCAGTGGTGATTGTTGGGCTGCCGCATCACCAATGGGCAGCACGCCACGCAACAGCGGTGCTTCCAATCGTCGCAACGAATGTCGCGCCGGGATATAGCCATAGACCGGTTTGTGATGCTGTACTTCCCTGTCGCTTCGTTTGTAATCAGGCAACAACCCAAAATAATCTTCAAACAATTCGAGGAGATTTGGCGTGGGTCGGGACAATTTTTTACCTTGCTGCAACGTATCGTAATAAAACAAATATACCGTAAGCTCGTCGCCACGCCCTGGGAATCCTTCCCACATATATTGTTGTGTTTTTTGCGCATCTGCAATCGTCACCAAAATATCGCCCAATCTTCGGTTGTGTTCGTTCCCCGCAATTCCCTCTGCAAACCCACTCGCCACCGTCCCCACTGTCGGGCAGACACCGGCGTAGGGGCGCCCTCCAAATCGTTGCAGCGACAACGGTGACACTGTCCCCATGCCGTCAATCACCAACCGTGCCTGATACCGTTCATACGAGCCATCAGGTGTCGTCACGTGGATCAATACCCCATCTGCATGGCGGGGACTCACTGCGACATCCCCAAACACCCGATAATCACGGACCTCACCACCTGCGTGCAAAAACTTAGTGCGTGCCAACCGTAATAATGCACCGGCATCTATTGCCACATTGAGGACTTCAGGGAGGTGCAGGGTGATTGCGGCATCATCTTGTAAAAAAAACCGCACTATGCCATCGGTGTATTCGTTCATTATGACCGATTGCAATTCTTCCCAGCTCCAGCTCCCCCCCGCGACCATTGCCTGTAATTCATACCGAGATATGTTCCATTCTCGGTGGGCACACCCTACTTCACCACGATCACACACCAGTACCCGCCAGCCATGACGTGCCATCTCGAGGGCATGGAGCAACCCCAACCCGGCACCGGCATACACCAAATCTCCTTGCCAGTCGACACGGTTTGCCAACATGGCAAACTCAGACGCTGGCAATTCACGCCAAGTATCCCGGTGGAGGGGGGCAGGCTGATTAGTCGCTACCGCTTGGCGAATGTCTCGCCAAACTGCATCGAGACGGATAATTCGCTCGAGGTGATCTTGGGCATTCATAGCGGCAAAAGCCGCCATGGTACGTGGGTATCGTTCGGCTATTTCGTGCATCGTTGGTTCAATTCCCGTTTCAACACTACCGTCAAACAAACTTACCGTCTTTGTGAATGAGTTGTCCATCAGCAAAAACTTCACCCCCACTACGCAAATCACATATCATATCCCAATGCAATGCCGATTGATTATGACAACCTGTTTCGGGATAGGCTGCACCCAGCGCCAAATGGACCGTGCCACCGATTTTTTCATCAAACAAAATATTCCGGCTAAAGCGCTGAATGCCATAATTGGTGCCAAATGCTACTTCACCCAGCCGGCGCGCCCCTTCGTCCATATCGAGCAATGAATGCAATAACTCTTCGCCTTTGTCAGCAGTTGCTTTGACTACCTTCCCTTCGGCAAACTCAAGTCGGACACCGGTGACTTCGCGCCCCATATACAATGCAGGAAAGCTGTACGTAATAACCCCGTTAGTTTTTTGTTCGTGGGGGCCCGTAAATACTTCACCATCAGGGAAGTTACGGTCACCGGCACAATTGACCCAGCTGCGGCCTTTGACATAGTAATTGAGATCAGTCCCTGGTCCCACAATCCGAATATGATCAGCAGAAGTGAGCCTGGTTACAATCCCTGCCTGTTCAGCCCGTTGTGCTTGCCAGGCAGCGACGGGGTCATCCTGATCGAGTTTCCCCGCTTTGAATACAAAGTCGGCATAATCACTCAGCGACATATCGGCTTCTTGGGCTTGCGCAGCAGTGGGGTAAAGCGTCAAGCACCAGCGAAAATCGCCGTCCGCTGAACGTTCCATCATTCGTTTTTGGACAGGGCTCATCGCTGCACGCCGGCGAGCGACCATTTTTGGTTCGACCCCACTCAGCGCCCGCGTGTTTTCGTCAGCCAAAATCGACAAGTGCAAATCAACCGTTTCGATTTCGTCACGGGCCAACTGTGGCACAAAATCAAGTTGGTCACCGGTGGCGTTTTTATAAAAAATTTCATCGAGCCCATCTATCGTCAACCGCATCAACGGATTTGTGCCTGCTCGGATGGCTTCACGATACACTGCTTTTATCAAAGGAGAAGCGGCAGTTGGCGCCACAATTCGAAATAACTGACCTGGTTGCGCATCCAATGAATAACGCACCAATACCTGTGCCAAACGATCAATTCGAACATCGTGCATGGGTAAATCCTTTTTCACTAATCATCAAAAACCACGGCGGAGGGTACATACCCTAGTTCAAACGCTGCGACGAAACTACACCCATGCGCAATTCTGTTTCGTCGTGGGTAGTCAATTTCGCCAACATCACGGAATTGGTTCCTTCAACATTCATCAACATATCACGCACCATTGGTCTGATATCTAGCGCAGCAAGGACATGGGCATCCTTTGCGTCATACCGTAACGGGGCCATATTATGTTGTTTGAGTTGCCCAACGGCGGTTGCAGGATATTGATAGCTATTTAACAACGCCACATCAATTGCCCCACGGCCAAGCGTTCGGGCAATCCGGGCAATATAATCGACAGCGCGGAAGGCATCAGTCTGGCCATGCTCGGTTGTGAGGGCGCCACAACAAATCACGTTGCCTGCAAGTGAACGCAATGTCTCGCCAATACCGTTGGGCAATAATGCAGGTAAAACGGTTCGGTACAAGCTGCCTGGCGCAATCAAGACCAAATCCGCCACACGTAATGCTTTTAAGGCGGCAGGATTAGCCACGACCGCCGGATCGAGAAGTACTGATTGCACCGGCGCAGATAACAGTTGTGTTATTTGATTGGTGCCGCGGTACGTACGATTATCACTCGTCTGCACTACCACATCATGGGCGGTTTCACTGGCCATCAACACATCGATGTCGCAACGCAGTTGTTGTTTCAAGCCATCAATCGCATCAGGTAAAGACCCGAGGCTTTGGGCACTCGCAATCAACTGTAAAATACCAAACGAAATGCGATCATACGGCGTCCCGAGCGGCATAAACTGCTGTTGCATTAAACGTTGCATCGCCGCATCTCGACTTACATACAACAAAACATCCACGACCCCAGCCACCCCTGGGTAAGGACCTAAGCGGCGAATCAGCGCGTCAGCGCCTTCGTCACCACACGTGGGTACAATGACCGTCATGCGTTGGGCGATGGGACGGACTGCTTTGACTGCTTGGAATAAACCACTGCCGCCACCGATGACTACGACGTGCATAGATTCCTCCAATTCCAGATCTTCCTAGAGCGAAAAGGGGGATTATTCACGCCAACTGACCTCTCCGGCCAACGCATCAAACGTAGGCGTATCATCAGGATCAATCCCGCGGTCAGTACTCGTGATTGTAAAGACATGATGTAATATTGCCGCTTGTGACGCACTTAAGGTGATTTTCCGCCGCCCCATCACCTTGCTGGCCACATCAATCATCCGGTCAATGCGATATTCGCGAAAGCGTTCACCTCCCCAGGTAAAGGCTGGAATAGTTTTTGGTGCAAAATGAATCCCAAAAATATTTGACCCCGTGGCTACCACCGCACCGCCGTTTAAATGCACCCCGATTCCTAATTTCACATGATCTGCCAAAAAACAGCCCAGCTTGAGTCGCCCACTATCGACTTGGCCATCACCATCCAATGTCACTTTAATCGTACCATAGGTGTTTTTGAGGTCACTGGTTGTGGTCATCGCCCCTACATTGACCCACTCGCCGAGATACGAATATCCAAAAAACCCATCATGGTGCTTGTTGCTGTACCCTTGCACCACAGATGCTTCAATTTCACCACCAATGCGGCACACCGGACCAATTGTTGTCCCGGGTCGCACGCGTGCCCCCGAAATGAGTGCACCATCATGAATTGCCACCGGGCCTTGAATGACACTAAACGGCTCAATACGTGCCGCACCAATGACAATCGGTCCCTCGCGAGCATCTAAGGCTACAGGTGCTTCGAATTGCGCATTGGGATGAACCAAAATTCGTTCAATTGCTTGGGCATGACAGGCAGTTGCTTGTGGATGTTGTGCGAGCGGCATGTAGACTGCTGGGTCAAGGAGATCCATGTCGGTTGCAATCATCGATGCATTATGTTCGACGATATCCCAGGGGAATTGCAACATGCGTGGTCGCATAGTGAGCACATGACAATACCGCAGTAATTCGTGCATGGCCCGTTGCCCGTGTTGGTCAAGCAAATCACCAAATACTGCACTTGCCAGCGCCGGTGTAATCCGGGCAGCGACGAGTGTCCCCCCCTCTGCACCAGAATTCCCGTCGTCGCTTACCACGATCGTTCCAAGCGGTGCATCGTGTAATGCCACCAAACACGCTATGTCAACCAACCGACTATTGACAAGCAACAATGGCACATTGCGACTTAGGAGTTGTAACGGCCAGCGGCCTACGCCAAATACATCTGCCAAATAGCGCCGCGTGATTGCCGCAGGGGCACTGCCATAACGGGCATGTAGCCGCTCACGCAACGTAAAAATCCCACAGCGAATATCCGCTGCAGTACGCGAATATGTTATCGGCAATAACGTACGATATCCTTCATCCTCGAACAACAAAATCGTATCGTCCATGCTTAACGCCCTCGCCGAATAATGCTCGTTATCGCTGCCGCCACTTTGTCAGGGTCATGCCGCAATACCCGTACCGTTCGGCTTTTGCCAGGGTCTTCGAGTGAGGCCGTCAATTGGATCACCGCGGTTGCCAAATCTGCTTCGACCACAACAGCCCCTTCGACAATCACGTCACTTCCCGTGCTGCGGTCAAGTGCGTGAACGATTGTCTCTTCGTATTCTTCCGGCGCCAAAAATACGGGTGTTTGGTGGGCTGCGGCGTAGATTCGTTGTACCTCGGGGTCGACACGCTGGGCATTTACCAATACATAATCTGGGGCAAATCCCCCGTACCGGACAATTTGACGAATATGATCACCAACCGTAAATCCACTCGTCAGACCTGGCTCGGTCATAATGCTACAAATATAGATTTTTTTGGCTTTACTTGTGCTCAAGGCTTCGCGCACTGCGGGTATCAACAAATCGGGAATGATACTTTCAAACAAACTCCCTGGCCCCAGTACAATCGCATCAGCATTGGTAATCGCATCAATCGTTGCGCGTGTGACCAAAATATCGTGCAGTGGCACGTCACTTTCGAGTTGGACATCCACGACGTAGCGATCTGCATAGCGCTCATCATGCGGTACACGATCACTTGGCTTGACTCGTACCCCATTATCAAGCACAAATATGACTTGCATTGGTTGCGGCGTAGGTACCACAAAGACCACTTTTTCGAAATTAAACAAGCTGGAAGCACGGTAATAATATTCCACTTGATCTTGAACTGGCGTAATACAGGTCATTGTCTCAACAGTCCGACCCAAACTCGCCAACACCAACATCCCTGAGCCACCTGATAACACAGCCAAACGCGGCGGTCTTTCGGTACGCCGATAATCCAACACCAATTCATTGGTCTGTGGTTGTGCGTCAAGTGGGATGACCACTTTATCGCTCAATGTCCAAATCCCTGCACTCAGGGTTGCCACTCCCACCGCCAAGAAGAATATGCCACGCCACACTTGGGGCACGAATTGTAACGTCAGATAATAAAATACTTCTGGTAATACAAGGGTGCGATACAGATGCGTCAAGACATAGCCAAGCCCTAACGCCAAAATCGCACACCCCACAAATGCTAACGCTAATGGGCGCACCAAGTGGGACAAGGTGGCGAGACGACGACGAATGCCGAACATATGATCTCCTTCACATACCTACAGCGCCCAAAAAGTCTAATGAAAGCCTCGTAACACCGCCAACATCACATCTCGGATTTCCGCTGCGCGCGCAGCAGTTACCGCTTCAAAACGCGTGGTAATCATTGGTTCAGTATTTGATGCGCGTAATAAACCCCAACCATCCCCAAAATCAATCCGCAAGCCATCAATTTCAATAATTTTGTGTGTTGTGGCAAAATGTTGACGCACATATTCCACCGCCGCAAATTTTCGTACATCATCTATTTCAATTCGCTCTTCGGGGACTTCCGCCAAAGATGGGAATGGCGCGAGTATCTGTGATAACGACTGACGACTTTGTCCCAGAGCCTCAATCAAACAGGCACCCGCAAAGGTACCATCATCAAAACTATGCCCTGGACGATTATTAAATACATGCCCACTTAATTCACCCGCTACCGGTGCGCCTAATTCGCGCATTTTAGCAGATTGATTGGTATACCCCGTCTTCCACATTACGGGAGTTCCGCCAAACGCCGTAATCGCATCTGCCAGCACCGTACTGCATTTGACATCAAACACTATCGGCGCTGGGCCTTTTTTCAATGCCGCTTGCGCTAATACAATCATATAACGGTCTGCAAATACCATCCGACCTTGGTCGTCAACAACCCCTAATCGATCGCCATCACCATCCAAGCCAATCCCCAAGGCCGCCCCATGCGTTTTGACCGCCCGCATCAAATCCAACATGTTTTTTTCTTTGAGCGGGTCGGGGTGATGATTAGGGAACGTGCCGTCGGGCTCAATAAACAATGGGATGACTTCGCACCCCAATTGCTCAAATACTCGTACGCCCAATGGCCCGGCCACTCCATTCCCACCATCGAGTACGATTTTAATCGGATGTGACAAGTGGATTAACTCGGCCACATGGGCCACATAGGCATCATCAACCGATATGGCGGTGTAGCTGCCAGTCCCATGGGTAAATTCACCACTCATGGCAATCTGTCCAACTTCTTGGACTTCTTCACTCGAAAAAGGCACTCCGCCGAATTGTGGTTCGTAATGTCGCATTTTGAGACCATTAAATTCAGGCGGGTTGTGACTGGCCGTCACGACCGCGCCACCATCTGCTTTCAAATAATCAACGGCAAAATACATCACCGGCGTCGGCACCATCCCGATGTCGAGGACGTCACATCCACTCGCCTGCAACCCTGCCATCAACGAAGCGGCGAATGCCGGTGACGTCAAACGCGCATCATGCCCTACGACGATTTTTGTGCCCCCATGCCGACCAAACAATGTCCCCGCAGCCTGTCCCAATACAAAGTAGACCGCTTCGCTCAACTCTTGCCCTACCACACCACGAATATCATATGCCCGAAATATCGTCGGATTGATTTTAGTCATTGATATCACCACATCCGTCATATATTCATTCATTACTACGCATTATAATACATATTCCCTGCAAATACTCTTCGGAAATATTTGGCAAAATTCTACTAAAACAATCGTGATTGGGTTGGTGGCACCACGACTACCGGCGCTACTATTTTCACATCACGTGCAATAAACGGTACAGAATCATCTTCTCGTCCTACAATCGCCATAAATGCATCCCAGTCAATAATCGATACGTTGTATTCGGTGGCTTTTTGCATCTTGCTTCCGCCGGGTTCACTCCCTGCCACGACGTAGCTCGTTTTTTTCGACACACTGCTCGTGGGCTTACCACCATGGCGGGTAATCAAGGCTTCGATTTGTTCACGGGAATAATCGGGCACGCTGCCGGTCACTACGATTGTCATCCCCGCCAAAGAATCGCCCCGCGGGACGATACGGCCGCCACTGACATTCAACCCGAGTGCCGTCAATTTTTCTAGTAAATGCTGATTCCCCGGCCGCCCAAAAAATTCCGCCACATTTTGGGCTTTGACGGGACCAATTCCATCGATTTCGCTCATCTCAGCCATACTCGCATGCGCAATCGCCGCAATGCTATCAAAGTATTGCAGCAACAATTGTGCTACTTTTTCTGCAACCATATGAATCCCGAGGCTGATAAATACCCGCAGCACCGGTTGATTTTTGGCATTGGCAATCGATTTGGTCAAATTAGCAATTTTTTTCTCACCAAAGCCCTCCATATCGACAAAAACATCTGGGGTCAAGGTGAAAATGTCGGCGATATCGCTGACCAATCCTTTTTCGACCAACATACGCACCTGTTGTTCGCCGAGCCCTACAATATCAAGTGCCTCACGAGAGACCGCATATTCCAATCGTCGTATGCGTTGTTCTGGGCAGCCATCGCTATTCGGGCAACGCCAAGCTACTTCCCCGTCTGGCCGTACGAGTACGGTATTACAGACAGGGCAATGGGTGGGCATTTGCCAAGGCACCGCATCAGCCGGACGGGCTGCGAGCAGCGGCCCCATGATATAGGGGATAACGTCACCAGCACGTTTCAGCAATACACGATCACCAATCCGAATATCTAATTTGGTAATTAAATCTGCATTATGCAAACTAGCATTACGCACGGTCACACCACTCAATTGCACTGGCTCAATTTCTGCCGCTGGAGTAATCACCCCCGTCCGTCCCACTGCCACTGTGATATTTTTGAGAATGCTCGACGTCTCACGAGCCTCAAACTTATAAGCAATCGCCCAGCGTGGATCTGTACCAACAATCCCCAATTCACGCTGTTGCGCCAAACTATCGACTTTAAAAACAATACCGTCAACCTCATACAGCAACTCGTCCCGTTTGCGCATCCACTCACGCGCATAATTTATCATTGCTTCAAAATCAGTGAACCGTTTTGCGGCATCATTGATGTCGAATCCAAGTACGTTTAATGCAGTCAATGTCTCCCATTGCGTGTCGGGCCATGTCCCATTCACCGGTCCAATGGAATATGCAAAAAAACGCAGGGGCCGAGTAGCCGTCACCCGTGGGTCTTTTTGGCGCAACGATCCTGCCGCCGCATTGCGTGGATTGGCCGCAGTCTTTTCACCTGCAGCCCGCAAACGCTCGTTGAGCGCATCAAATTCATCGGTGCGCATGTAAATTTCGCCACGCACTTCGATTTCACTGGGCACCTGGATATACGTATCGCGGCGTAATTGCGTCGGTATCGTATTGATGGTTTCAATATTGACCGTAACATCTTCACCGATTTCACCATTCCCACGTGTAGCAGCGCGTAAAAGCACTCCTTTTTTATACGTCAACGCGACGGCAAGGCCGTCAATTTTTGGTTCTGCAGTCCATGCCATACCCTCCGTCCCAATTTCTTTACCGAGCCGTGCATACCAGTCATATATGTCTCTTTCTTTGAATGCTTTCGCAAGTGACATCATGACTTGCGGGTGCCGCACTTTTTTAAATTGTCCGTCAATCGCTGGATATAACTGATTAGTAGGCGAATCATCAGCTTGAAATTCACGGTGACTCAATTCCAACATGCGGAGTTCGTTCACCAAGGCATCATATTCTGCATCCGAAATAATCGGGGCACTTTGCACAAAATATTGAAAGTCATGATTGCTTATCTGCGTTCGTAATTCTTGTATGCGTATTTCAATAGACGACATATTTCGCACTCCTCTCACCGCAAGCTCTACAACCACGTTGCAAGCGTACCACGACCAGTCATGAATTGTTCTTATTCATTATAGAACGTTCCCTCAATAATTCCCGCTACAAAAACACTCCTCCCCCAATTACCGTTGCGCATACGCAGATTGCAACATACAATCTGCTACCGATAAACAATTATGCTCATTTTAATTTCTCCGTTGTGGTAACTTAATCTTTTTTACATAAAACTATAACTTTTATATCGCATCATATACTTGGCATTATGATCATGATTAACGCATACACAAAAGGAGCATTCCATGTACACCCGCCTCTATCAATTTGCCGTAGCAATGTTCATCTGTTTGCTATTGGTAATCCCCGTCGCTGCCGCGGATGTCCCCAGTATCATCAGTGATTCAGCCTATCCCAACATCACATTAGCTGAAGTCCAAGCCAAATCACTCCCCAATTTCCCTATCGCCGATGACCATGGAATTTTGTTTGGTGGTATCGGGAGCGATATTTATCGCATGCCCAATGCCCCAGCCGGCGAATTTTGGACCCTCACCGACCGTGGTCCTAACAGCGAAGTGGTCATCGACGGCCAAACCCGCTACACGTTTGTGGTTCCTGAATACACCCCAACCATTGCCCGCGTCCAAGTGGCCAACGGCGTCGTCACCCCCATCGAGTACATCGCCATCACCACTGCCAGTGGCAAACCAGTGACTGGGTTGCCAAACATCAGTGGCTATGATGCCGCAGCATACGATGGCATCGGCACCACAAAGCTTGAATTCAATCCCAATGGTATCGACAGCGAAGGGCTCGTACGCACCCGCAATGGCGAATTCTGGATTGTCGACGAATACACTCCTTCACTCCTTCACCTCAGTGCCAAAGGGCGCGTAATCACCCGCTACATCCCCACCGGTGTGGCATTGGTCGGTGCCGATTACCCCGTCGTCGAAGTATTCCCCACCGTGTATTCCAAGCGCAAAGCCAATCGCGGCTTTGAAGGCTTGACCATTAGCCCCGACGAACAAACCATCTTTATCGCATTGCAAAGCCCATTGAGCAATCCCGACAAAGACACCGGCGATCGCTCACGCACCAGCCGGATCCTCAAATTCGACGTCAAAACCAGCAAAGTCACCGGCGAATACGCATACCGCCAAGAAATCGGCGCCCTCTTTAACCCCCGCCCCAAGATAAAACAAACCGACATGAAGTTGTCCGGGCTTGCCGCCATCGATGCCAATACCCTGCTCGTCCTCGAACGCACGGACTGGGCTTTCGAGATCTACAAAGTCGACCTCAGTCGAGCCACCAACATCCTCGGTTCGGTATGGGATGATAAGAATGCTCCTATTGCCCTGGAATTCTTTGCCGATCCTGCCGATGTCAATGTCAGCGCCCTTCCCAAAGAATTAATCTTGAGCAGTAGCAGCCTGAGTGGGCTCCCCGACAAAATCGAAGGTATCACAATCGTTGACGACACCACCTTGGCCATTGCCAACGATAATGACTTCGATGTCGGCACCATCGATGCCACTGGCAAAAACACCGGCAAAAACACCAAAAGCCGCATTTTGACCATCCACGTGCCATCACTCGGCACAAAATAACTGCCACTATTTCACGCCCTTACCAATTGGTTGTCAATTTGGTAAGGGCGTGAAATTTCATTTGACGCACGCCCTTTCACCTGCTATACTTGAACCCGTTGCGATGATCCTCGATAGCTCAACGGTAGAGCGAATGACTGTTAATCATTAGGTTCCTGGTTCGAATCCAGGTCGGGGAGCCAAATAACCCCTCTCGTTCAGGCAACTGACGAGAGGGGTTTTGTTATAACCGAAAGCCGGGATTTTTCAAAAGTCGACCTCTTCGTCCACCGTGCGCCAAAAATCCTCGAGGGGCACGCCGAGACCGTCGGCCAAGCGATTCACATAGGCAAAATAGCCGGTGACTTGGTTGATGTCGAGGATGGCAGTATCCGAAAATCCGGCGGCGCGCAATGCCATCACATCCGTTTTGGCCATTGCACCAGGCGTGAGGGTCAGCTTCTCGGCATAGGTCAACATAGCGTGTTCGGCGGGGGTGATTTGGGCGCGCCGCCAATCTTTTTTGAGTTGACGCACTAAGGCTGGGTTTTTGGTTAAACGACGGAGACCCCGTCCATGATGCGTCATTCAGTAATGGCAGTGATTGGCCGTCGACACCACCACCGCAATCATTTCACGTTGCGCGCGACTCAAATCCGACTCGCCCCGCATCACTGTCACATACAGCAACATATGTGCCTTGAGGGTGGCCACATTGAGGCTGTGGATCTTCATAATGTTGTCCACGCCACCCCATGGCTCCATCGCATTGGCGTATTCGTGCTTGAGGGCGCCCTCGGCTTCGTCTTCACGAATCATTTTAATCCAGGCCATATTGTGCTCCTTTATGCATCCCAGAATGGATTTTACCGTGACAGCGCACTCGCAATACGCGTAGATTACACTACATAGCCGCACGTACGCAAATAGTCACACCCACTCAAATTAAACAGGACCACACCGCTGCTAGAATCATCCGTGGCAAGTGGTTGCGTTGATTCACGGCATCAAAAAAAACACATTCAATTGGGTTACTGTGGCACAATCCGAATTCCCTTAAATAACATATCAATAAATCGCGCATCAATTGTGATTTGATTGGCCGTACCATCAGTAGTAAATTGGATTTTTTGTGTGGACATCATTTCCTCAAATGTCACATACTGACGTTGATTTCCGACCATGATTGCAATCGGATCACGAATATTACTTCCCCGTGCAAGCGCCGTAATTTCCAGGATAAAGTGTAGCGGCAACGGATCTTGCATCGTCACTTGCACCATCTGAAAATCACTACCCCAACGTCCCACTTTCGGATTAAATCCATATAGGCCAGAATTTTTTTTGACATTGCCTGGCAACCATGGTGCAGAAAAATCAATCAGCAGATAAGCCTCTGTATTATCACGAAGCGCATATTCTGTCTGCAAAAATTGCGCCGTCGACACAATATCATTCATATTTCGCCCCGCAATAACCTTACCCGTTGGTTTCGGCAATCGATAATATGCCAGTTGTTGATCAACACTCACGATGTCTGCATTATGGCCAAGTACATTACGAAATGTGGGTTCTATTCTGCGCACATATTCATCGGTACGATCGAGAATCATACCAGTGAAACCTAACCGCGACAGCACTTGCAACTGCGTATTTACCGGAGCTTGAGCCAACATTTGGTAAAACAAATCGCCATCACTCCCGGTCACATTGCCATGGCTACATGCCAACGAAGTATAAAGCGTACAGCGGGTTTGGCGATAGCCTGGATCATGTTCAGGTATTGCTAATGCGGGTAATTGATACGTCGGTGCACCACTCCCTGCCTGCGCTTCAATATTGTGAAAGAATGCCTGTTCAGATTGCCATGTCGCCAAACGTGCCGCAAGTGGAGCATATTTGGTGGGATTAGTACCAATTGGGCTATCATATACCAAACAAAAAACCAATACCGCTGCGCTAATCACCTGTGGCAAGGGCTTGCGCCACGACAAACGCTCCAGCAGCAATTGAATACCCCAAATTGCCGCCAGCACACCTATAAACATTGCGTATATCGCAAAACGATTGGTTGCTCGTATAATAGACCCTACCAGCAATGAAACAATAAGCCCGCCCCCACCAACCATACAACCAAATAATATTAATCCCAACTCAAGTCCCAAAAATCGCAATATCGGTGATACGGTGCGTTTTATGAATGCCCACAAAGTCCCGAAAATCACAATTACAAGACCAAGCGACCCAAATATGCTATTCGCATGAAATTCAGAATTAACATACACACCAGATAGAGCGGTATATGCTGGGTGTGTAATATATGTGTCAGGAACAAACGTAAACAACATTATCGGTGCTAATGCGTAACTCACACTATCTTCGATGGGACGAATCAGGGTCGTACCGAGACCATTAATCATATTCCACACTGGATTGATTAATCCAAGTCCAGCACCCACGCCGATCACACCAGCCATCACACCTCCAGATACCAAAATCCGCCAAGAACGATCACGAAGTGCAACTATTCCAGTTATGGATGCAACAATAATCAGGTTCAATAGTGCAAAGTATATGTTATACGCCCCCAAAAAAACACCAAGCAGAATACTCGCAACAGTATCTTCACGACGCCAAAAATGCACCTCACCCTGCCAAATCCGCCATGCGAGATAATAGACTAATGGCACACCCGCATACATAATTAAAAATAAATGTTCAAAGCGATAAAAATGAAATGGCACCATATTGAATGCACACGCACCAATTAGTGCCAAACCACGTTGGATATCAAATGCCCGTAATACCGCATAACTCGTAATTGCCACGAATACAAAACTCAGTACCGTATAACTAATATAAATGGCATACCATGATGGAGTCATCCATCCAATCAATTTAATGGTTAGTGGATCAAGAAAACTCATAGGGAAATTATAGAAACTTGACACAAATGGATAGCCAGAACGCATATTTTCAAAATACCAAAACCCTTCAATTTGACGTTGGATGAACATACCAAACAACAAGCCATCACCAGAAAACGTCAAGGGCACACGCATCTCTGGGAGTAAATATGACGTCCATCCGCTCAAATACCCGTTGATAAGCACGTAAGTTGCAATCACCATTGGCAGCCAATAGACTACTTCATCTTTAAGAATACGCCGCAACGTCATCAGTTCCAACTTTCTTAGTGGAGGTCAGCTGTCCTTAACGATTGCAAAAACACAAACCCTCGACATGCACACGGATCTTCACTTATCCCGCCAGGTACAGCAATTACCAACTGATTTACGTTTGAATCCGTATTAAAATCTATTACATATTCTTGTATAGAAGAAGACAAGGTTATGATATGTGTCTCGTTCCCAAGCTGGATTGGCACCTGTAACCCAGCATGAGTAGCATCCGTTTTGGCACGCAAATGGATCGTGACCGGAGTATCAATCCGTGCGTTCATTTGCACCACTACCTGTGTGGTATACGGTGCTGACCACCGACCATTCCCATTATCGATATTTGCCAATCCTTGCACCGCAATAATATCTGCGGGTAATTTTGCTTGCGAAAAAAACAACCCTTTGCGCCACGTTGGTGAATCTACAGACTGAACACTTGCTGGAAGTTGCTTCAATACGGTGGTCTGTGGCATTTGATCGCACACAATCCCTACCACCATTAATACAATCAACGGCAATTCATAACGCTGCACGAACCATTTATTATGTGGTACTGCTAAAACTATTGTGTGGATTCCAAAAAACGCAATCCATATACCTGCATATTCCCACTGAGTAAACGGTAATAAACCTGACCATACAAATACGCGACCGATGCTCCATTGATTCGCAATCATCATTATCATTACGACCATCGCGGTAGCACGTTGCGCAGGAATACCAGACTTACTGTCTACCAAAATGACTATGCCACGCCACAACAATACTACGACACCAGCAACAGCACACAGTCCAATATAATAGGTGTGATTATGAACAATTGCTAATGATGCTAATTTCGCACCCAATGCGGCAATACTAGGAATAATATAGTGGGGAGGTGGCAATACCATAGCAGCCAACGCAATCCCTTGAAAATCACTAACCTGGGTTGATTGGACATGTGGCATCCCCCATGTTTGTAGTTGCACCAAACACCAAGCACTGATTGCCATTGCAAATATCAATGCGACAGGACGCCATTGCCGCGTTTCAGCGACATACACACCTGCCACGAGAAAACTGACCAACACCATCATATAGGATTCACTTTTGCCAAATGCAGTGGTTAATACGACGAGCAATCCCATAAAAATCCAGTCATACCACACCCAATGGCGCCAGTCCAATAAATGAGGCCGATACCACAGCGCAAAAATACATCCACCCATAATAGGTATTACCACAAACCACTGTGCTATCAAATCAGGCCACAAAAAACGCGCCGGTAAAACCCCAAAAGCGATACTTCCCACGAACGCCCAACCAGGAGTACACGTACCAATCCGCAATGCTCCATACACAACTATGGTACTCGCCAGCGCACTTACAACATAACTAGCGAAAAACACCAAAAATGGTGAAGTTAAGATACGACTTAATATCCATAACACTCCTAATGCACCATAGGCCGATTGGAATTGTTCGGGGAGCATAATTAGAGGGTCACTTGGCGTTAACCTGGTTGGAAGCCAACCTTGTTGTTGTTGCATATTCTGTATAACCGCTAGGGTGGGAAGCGCTCGCGGTTCAAATTCTAGCACACCATAATCAGCGCCGGTATTGCTCCGCATATTAATAATTATGACCAACACTACAGTGAAACTTGCACTGAAAATCCAATACCATTCACGACGCAATAATAAGTTAGTATTACGGAATGGAGAATTAGTATACATATTTCGTCATCTATTTCACATAATTACATACTGCTAAACAGGACGATTATAGCATTTTTACGCTGATTGGTGGTTGCTGATGCCTGCCGGCCAATCCGAAATGCCCGGTGGCTCACGCAGAGATACGGAGACGTGGAGGCATTAATAGCACCGGGTGATTACATTCTGCCCCGTTGGGGCTAGGGCAATTTATGCTTCCGACTTTACTTCATACTTCCAACTTCACCCTCCCTCGTCAAAAGGCGTTTCCCGGTGCGATGAGATACCGCCCCGTTGGGGCTCGTGATAATTGCCCCAAGAGGGCGTAATAAGATTGCCAAGGGCAACGCCTGGTTAACCAGCCCAATATTCGAGTGTTGCCACCACGGTTGTCACACCCTCAGCGGCTAGTTGGGTCAGTTTAATATGCACTAATCGTAATGTACCACTCCCTACTGGTTTTTCTGCAGTATCTGCAGCAGGCAGGCTATTGCCAACGCCGCCAATAGCCCCGACACACCTAACGTCGTCACTTGGCGCAAAAAATCACGACGACTTCGATTTTGCACGGCCATTTTTTGACTCCTCTACTCAGCCTCTATTTGGCTTACGTCCGAATTAAAACCCTAACCTAACTTACTAAAAAAATAAATAAATACTGACACGATTCTTATTACCAATACATCAATTATTTATCTTATGAAAACCACCTATCATACGTAATTAGTTGCTATTTATAATGCATGCCAGTAATGTGTCTGCCCAAAAACAGGTTCGTGCTTGCCAAAATATCACTATTTTTCTTCATCCACACACAAAAAATGCCCCGCCTGGAATAAATCCAGGCGGGGCAAAACTCGCACAGTAAATTAAAACGGTAAATCGGTATCGTCGTCAGGCATTGGTGCGGGAGCCGGTTTGCGCGGGGCAATCGCTCCGTCGCTGGGGCGGGTCGGGCGCGGCGCCGGTGGGGAATCAAATTCCTCGTCACCACTTGCTGATATTGGGGCAGGACGATTGCGCGGGGCTGGTGCCGGCGGGCGACTCGGTAAACTCGGCGACGCGGCTCCTCGAGCTGGAGCTGATTTAGTCATCGACTCATCCCCGTAGTTACCACCACTTATTCCCTGATAACTGCCATCATCACCACCGTCTTCACCCCGTTTGCTACTCAATATAATCATGTCAGTCGCGATGACTTCTGTCGAATAGCGCTCTTGTCCGTCTCGGTCGGTGTATTTACGTGTTTGCAATCGCCCTTCAACATAGACGCGTGTGCCTTTGGTTAAGTATTGGTTGCAGATTTCAGCCAACTTCTCCCACGCCACCACCCGGAACCACTCGGTGTCGTCGTGTTGCGTGCCGTCAGCCGACTTCCAGCTCCGTCCACTCGCCACCCGGAAGGTGGTCACCGGGCTACCCTGCGGGGTGAAGCGCATCTCGGGGTCTGCACCCAAATACCCAGTCATCATTACTTTATTGAGATCACGTGCCATGGGGGAACTCCTCTCGTATTCGAACATATCCACTCGTATTTGGTATGCTGTCACATTACACCGAAATTGTAGCATATTTGTTCGTATTGTCAATGGTTTAATTAGCCAAAAACCCATTACTTGTTTTGATAATCAGGATGAGGAATAATCTGCACCAAACTGAATGCCGGATCAATTTGGATTTCCCCGTGTATTGGAAATTCAACGCGGATAAATTCGCGTCCATTGACAATTTCACTCGCAATCACATCACCATCGCCGTACGGCAAACAAAAAATCCTCTGCCCAACGACGAATCGCGGTATTTCATCCGTACGCGATAGGTCAATAGTCGCAAGACGACGGGCTGTACGGGTTGGTTGTCTTCTTTGTTCCATTTGCGTCAAGAAATTGGCTATTCGCTGGAGTAGCTTCGCCACCACAGAAGTCGACTCAGCCTGACTAGGCGGCTGCATTTTCGGTTGTCTATTGTCCACTGGTCTCAATTGACTTTTGGCGGCGGACGACGAAGCATTGGTAGGGAAATTGCGATTGTTTCGCGCAGTCCACCAGCGCTGTGGTGACACACGTGTGTCGTGATCAATTTCGCTGGGTGGGTATTTTTGCGGAGCCGTTTCATCACTTGGCAGCCCAGGCATAGTGCTCGGAATTACCGCATACATTTCGTCATGATTATTCACCGGTGGGGTGATATTTGCACGAGAATTTGGCATATTATTTCGGAGTGCGGGCACCACGGCTCGTGGGATTAAGACATTGGGTGCTGGTACCGCCAACCCGCGTGTGCCTATCAACTGGCGGAGCCACGCGATGTCCAACTGGCAAGTTTTGGCCATCAACTGGTCTGCCTGTAAAATCTGAGCGAACGCCATCGCTGTCACGAGCACTTCTTCGATATTGTGATACATCCATTCCCCGGCGCCATTACCCCCAGGTTGCGCATCAATCATAAACAACCGATGGGCGGTCGCATCACCGCAAGGCACCACTGCTGAGGTTTTTAACATACTCAACAGGGGCAATGTCAACACCACACTCCAGCCAATCTGCAATGCGGCATCGTCGCTACATAGGGACACATCAAGCCACCAACCCGGAGCACTCCAACGGCTTTCGAGAGGTGTGTCGAATAACGTATCTCGCACTCCACCATCAATCACTTCTCGCATCCCTACTACCCGCTCGGTCACCAAAACCCGGCCATACGTCACCACCACACCTTGACGTAGGACACGGGTACTTTTTTCTTCGCGAATCACGACGTCGCATGCACGTAATGGCAACGTACGGCGGTGCGGTACATCAGGTTGGAGCACTACTGTTCCAACTTCTTCATTTCGTTGGATGACCCGCATCCCTCCACTCCACTGTGGAACCGAAGCACCGATCCCCAGCCACCGTTCAAAACTAGTAGGGTCAAACGCAGTTTCGAGTCGCTTATTCCCAATCTGCAATGACACCGGTAGCCCGATCGCGGATAGGACATGGAAGTCATCGTAGGCGCTCTCTTCACCTGTACTTACCCACCCTTGGTCCTGTGGCAATGGGCGAATTTGTTGAAGTTCGACCAATCGCCTCGCCAATTCAATGGCACCCCACTTGGCAATTTCAGCCGCACGCAATGGCAATTCATTGGCCGCCGCACGCAAATGTTGGGTAATCACGTAGGCATTGAATGCAGTCGGTGGCCAATCAAGTACAGGATTTTCGACCAATCGCGTTGCTTTTTGTGTATACCATCGATCGATCGGGTGGGCACCGAGCATCATGACAACTGTACGGTAATCGCTTCGCAACGCTTCTGCCAGCAACCATTGATCATCGGCGATTCCTGCCATAATCAGGACATGCGCTTTGGCAAAGTGTGGCCCGAATGTAATATTCGGTTGGGGGTGAAAAGCGGGGAGTAAATATTGTTCAACTTCACGTACAAATATATGTGCGGTCCAACCGGCAATGCTGAGCTGCACTGCTAAATCATGCGCCACGGTAAGAGAATCATCCGGCATATCCATTACTACTACTTCAACAGCATCGTGTGGATAATCATCTGCGGGAATACAGCACCAAGTACCTACTTCAAGCTGTAGCAACACATTTTCGAGTCCGTCAACAGGCACACTCGTCGCCAACCATTGCACCACTTGCGTGCGGGCATGATGATGCACCACGCGTTGTAATCGCATCAGCAGCGCCGCAATATGACACATACCGATTCCCGCTACCGTATGCAAATCAACCAAGCCAACGGTACGCACCGCTTCCCAACAGGGTCGCCATGTGCGGTCATGGAAGCGCAGCATCCGTCGGTGTAACGCTTCGTAGGTCGAAATCAATAGCTGTGCCTGAGGAACGTCGCCACTGCGGTCACTGACGACGGCAATCGAGATTTCGTTTTCCGGTATTTTTTTAACAAACGCTTCCACTGCGTCAAATACCACTTGGGCAGCGATATCGTCACCCACCAACAAAATCGCCTGACTGCCGGGGAAATCAATCAGCTGGATCACGGTAAGACAAATCATGCTTAATAGTCGCCGTGGGTGCGCTGCCACGATTGCTGTCGGCTCGCCACGTCTCATTGCCATCAACGCATTGGCCTGATGCAAACGGAATGCTTCCCCCGTCAACTCGAACCACGCATTAGCAACCTCTTGTGGTACGGGCAGTTGTGATGTGCGTCCGCCGGGATTACTCGGTATTTGCCGTTGCAGGCAGACACTATCAGCACCAAATTGTTGCCCAAAACTGGTAATGACTTCAGGGATTTGCACTGTCATACCATGCCTTTTTCAAAATGAACCAAAATTTCGATTGTTACGTAGTTTAGCATACTCATTTCGAGGAATAATCATTCAATCAATTACACAATTCAAATATTCGTCCCGTTTTTCCTTGCATATTGATTTCGACTGTGATATTATAAACCTCGTTGTTGTGACGCACAGCGGGAGCAGCAAGCGGTAAGCGGCGGCCCCATCGTCTAGCGGCCTTGGACGTCACCCTCTCAAGGTGAAGATCGTGGGTTCGAATCCCACTGGGGTCACCAAAATATTCCGCACAATCCACATGGGGATGTGGTGTAGTTGGCCTAACATGCGACCCTGTCAAGGTCGAGACCGCGGGTTCGAATCCCGTCATCCCCGCCACAAACGCCGCCAAGTGTAACAACTTGGCGGTTGTGTTATTTCATACGGCCAAAATTTATTCATGTCACTTCATATTTCGGAGACACCATGCGCTCATTCGTCACCAACCCCTCATTCGCTGGAGCGCTCCTCGATCACACTGCTGCCGTCTAAACAAATCGCCGAACACGCGACCAACCTCGCTCATGCGCTAACAAATAAAGCTGATTTGGAAGAAATAATTAGTTGAATTCCACGTTAAATTTCCGACTTCACCTTGGGCAGTAAATTGTGTAGTGCCAATCAGTGTTCACGATAACTGTTGAATGCACTGACTTTGAAACTTTGATTTGACGCTAGCCCCCGTACACGCTACAATACTAAGACGGATTCAGGCTGTGGCAGTGTGCCTACAGCGGGGAGCAGTGATGTTCGAAAGCCTAGCGGATCGCTTACAGGCGGTATTCAAAAAGCTCAGCGGCAAAGGTCGCTTGGGCGAAGAAGATGTGCGCGAAGCGATGAAGCAGGTCCGATTGGCCTTGCTCGAAGCAGATGTGAATCTCCAAGTAGTGCGTGACTTTGTCACCAAGGTCTCTGAACGAGCCGTGGGTGAAGAAGTATCACGGAGCTTGACACCTTCTCAACAAGTCATCAAAATCGTCCGTAACGAATTAGTTTCGTTGCTCGGCGATGCCGAAGTGCCATTGGCTGAAGCGACGTTGCCACCGACCGTCATCATGTTGGTCGGGTTACAAGGCGCTGGTAAGACCACGCACGCCGCCAAACTTGCCTTGTTTCTTCGCAAAAAAGGCAAGCGTCCGTTGTTGGTCGCTGCAGACGTTTATCGCCCCGCAGCGGTGACCCAGCTCGAATCATTGGGCCGGCAGATTAACATCCCGGTATACAGCGAAGGTACATCTGCTAAACCAACCGAAATCGTGGCTCGGGCGATCGCACATGCACGTCAAGAGCATTGCAATTATGTACTGATTGATACCGCCGGTCGGCTCCAAATCGACGACACTTTGATGACTGAGCTCAGCGACATTGTCGCAATTGCCCAGCCTCAAGAACGGTTGTTGGTCGTAGACGCCATGATTGGGCAAGAAGCAGTTCGGGTTGCAGAGGAGTTCAACAAGCGCGTCGCATTGAGCGGGATCATTTTCACCAAGGTGGATGGTGATGCCCGTGGTGGTGCAGCCTTGTCGGTGCGTGCGGTAACGGGTGTTCCTATTAAGTTTTTGGGGAGTGGGGAAAAAATCGAAGCGGGCACGCTCGAAGTTTTCCACCCTGATCGTTTGGCCTCGCGGATCCTCGGTATGGGGGACGTATTGTCTCTTATCGAGCGTGCCGAGCAGACCATCGACCAAGGCGAAGCCGACCGCATGCAAAAGCGGCTCGCCAAAGGCTCATTTGACCTCGCAGACTTTTTGTCTTCGATGAAACAAATGCGCCAACTCGGTCCTATCAACCAAATTCTCGGGATGTTACCGGGGATGGGGCAGCTCGCCAAGGGCGGCGATCTGGTAAATGAGAAGGAATTACGTCGTGTCGAGGCTATCATTCAAGCAATGACCCCCGGTGAGCGACGAAATCCGGATATAATCAAAGGCAGTCGAAAAGAGCGGATTGCCAAAGGAAGTGGCACGTCGACCCAACAGGTTTCGGCGTTGCTCAAAAACTTCCAGCAGATGCAACGGGTAATGAAGCAGTTTGGCGGCAAAACCAAAGGCCGCATGCCAGACCCGCGTGAATTAATGCGCCGGCTCCGCTAAAGCAACACAAAGCACGTTTCGTGTAGGAGGCAGATCGTACTATGGTCACTATTCGTTTACGCCGCGCAGGCAAAAAGAAACAACCCAGCTACCGTTTGGTGGTGGCCGATTCACGGGCACCCCGCGATGGCAAATTCATCGAAATTGTAGGACACTACAATCCCGTACGCCAACCCCAAGAACTCGAAGTCAAGGCCGATCGCATCCGTCATTGGATGAGCGTCGGTGCGCAACCATCCGAGACAGTGGTACGGCTGCTCAAACGTGTCGATGTCCTCGACGCCAATGGCAAACCTATCCCGGTCGTCAGCTAGAAATCAACGAGATGCGTACGTTACTCGAGTACATGGTGCGGAACCTCGTAGACCAGCCTGAAGCGGTGCAAATCCGCGAACGGGCCACACCGTATGCCGTCAATTACCGTTTGAGCGTCAGCTCTCAGGAAGCCGGCAAAATTATCGGTCGCAATGGTCGTGTGGCCAAAGCCATTCGTGATTTGGTAGCAGTAGCAGCGGCACGCCAAGGAAAGCGTGTCCATATTGATATCGAATAATCCATGAGCGACGCATATATGCCAAATGCCGATGAGTTATTGCTCATCGGCACATTAACCAATGTCGTCGGCCTACGTGGTATGGTACGACTTAATCTCGTATCAACGCAACCCGAACATTTGGCCAAATCCCAACCAATGTTGTACAGCCACGATGGCAAACGTTCATTCCGGCTTCGGAGTTTATCACACTACAAAGGGTCACTCTACACAGCCACCCTAGGTGGTGTAGCAACTCGTGATCATGCCGAAGCGTTGCGGAATACCGATTTATACATCATTGCCAGTGCCGCTGCCCCGCTCGACGCCGATGAATACTTCATCCATGATCTGCCGGGAATGACCGTAATAGACGAATCCGGACGAGTTATCGGTGTCGTAAACGACGTAATCACAACTGGGGCAAGTGATATCATCGTTATCGAGCGCCCAGGGTTGTCCGAAGCCCTCGTGCCGATGGTAAAAGCCTTTGTCCGCCACCTCGATGGCGCCAATCGACGCATCACTATTGCGCCTATCCCAGGTCTCCTCGACGAAAGCTAATCGCCAGTGGCGCTGGAGTGACTTGGCGCCACTGCCAAATGGGCTTTCATCCAATCTTCACGCTCCCTGCGGATGATTGGATTTTGGGCAAGTCGCACCCACCCTGCAACATACCCTACCATTTTTGCCAAATCCCCTACCACCCGCAACCATGGGACAAGCCCCATTGCAGCAACTGTTTGCCACCCATTGACCCCCTCGCCAAAGCGCCTCCACAAACGCACACAGGGCATGAGACAATAGCCACCTATACAAATTGCAAGCAAAAGCCAAGCCAAGCCCCCCAAACTCGCCAAAACCAATGCCCCACCATACACTGCATACCGGATAGCATGTCTCCGTGGCCAAAGGCCTGCGACAGCGTCTCCACGTGCATATAAATAATATTGCCGTGCAAATTGGCGCAGGTTCGCACGGGGTTGAAAATGGACTATTGCATTTTCCACAAACACAAACCGCATCCCAGCATTTTGTAACGCTAAATCATAGAGCACATCTTCGCAGTGTGTGGCCCATTCTGGATACCCAGACACCCGTTCCCAAGCAAACTTGGTAAATGCCACAGACTTGCCAAATGGCAGAAATTTCGCCCCATCTATTTCATCAGCATCACGATAATTGGTATTCCCCAATGCCAACTCAAAGACGCTGCGCGGTAACGGTCGAAAAAATCCGCCTGCCACATCTGATTCATCTTTAATCAGCGGGGCAATTATTCGTCTGAGCCAATGACGATCTAACAATAATCCAGCATCGGTACAGGCAATAATATCCCCAGATGCATGAAAAATCGCATTGTTTCGTCCAGAAGGAATGTTGTATCCTCCTTTTACGAGGCGAATCGGATACCCCACATCGATATAACTTTGGACAATTAACGCAGTATCATCGTGACTGTTACAGTCATTGATTACAATTTCATCAGCAGGCCGACTTTGCCCAATCATTGATTCGAGCAATTGGGTGATATTGTCCGCTTCATCACGTACCGTGCATACTAACGATATTTTTAGGGCCATGTTCGTTCCATTCATGGTGAAACCGCAAACAGGGAATTCACCGAGTCAAATAGGTTTTACAAACCACTGTCTGTAGTATACTTATAAATGAGGAACTTAGGCAAGATTTCACCCGTCTTAGTAGCACTCTTTGATTAGTATTCATAGGACGTCCACTCATGTCGATCTTGCGCATCATTGTTTTCGGTTTTTTCATCACAATACTGATTAGTTGTGGGAGTATGGCAGCTGGCACACCACAGGCAACACGCCTTCCGAGTGCCACGGTTGAGCCGAATGCTTCTCCCACAACAAACGTACCTCCAACCATAATCGACGTCCCGACAGCGACGACGGGAGTGGTAAATACGGATGATTCCTTGGCGTCGGTATTAACTCCCGAGGGATATCATGTTCTTGGGAATATGAATGCGTCAATCACTTTCGTTGATTATTCAGATTTCTTCTGAACGAGTTGTGCCTTCCACGTGCTGGAAGTAGAACCACAATTAATTGATGCGTATGTTCGTACCGGCAAAATGCGGATTATCGTCCGGCCATTATTCCAAACTGGTGAAGATAGCGTGTTAGCCGCACATGCTGCTGAATGCGCCGGGGAACAGCAGCACTATTTTGCGATGCGCGCCGCAATTTATGCAGATCAGGCTGGCCTCTATTCTGCCGAAACAATGACCGCTGGCTTAGCCCAGCGCACACGGAACATCGGAGTAAATGGAGATGAATTTGACCGTTGCATGCAAAGCGATAAATACCGCCTCCCACTGCTCACCGAATACACCCGCGCCAAAAATGCCGGTATTGTGTCGCGTCCGGTATTTGAGATTAATGGGCAACGAATTATCGGAGCGCGCGCATTCAGCGAATTTGCTGACATTATTGAACATTTAACCCATTAATTGCCATTCCCCTGTCAGTAGATTTTGATCTTTTTACCAGTGCTTTATTCCTATCATTGCTACAATAAACGTAGAAGACCCATCCTGGGAGAATGCCATGATGCATCGTAATTTAATGCCTATAGGGCTTATGAGTATCATCGGTGTCATTGCGTTCATCAGTATGCTGCAATTGCTGCACGCACCTTCCGCTGTTGCCTTGGCTGAGTATCCCTACCCAACCCCGACAGTTGATATCATCACTCCAACGCCCAC
>CALQBW020000007.1 GCA_943328915.2 Singulisphaera sp. GP187
GTGCCGAGGCTCTCGAATACGGTCTGAGCTTGTTTGAAGGCACCGTCGTCGCCGTCACCCATGACCGCTGGTTCTCACGGGGCTTTGATCGCTTTGTGGTCTTTGGCCGCGATCAACGCGTCTACGAGAGTAGTGAGCCCGTGTGGGAAAAATGGTAGATTGTACGATACATCAAACCCCCTCCACCGTACGGTGGCGGGGGTTTGGTTATTGGTGGCTGATAGCGATACCCCCGATTTTGTAGTGGACCATCATCTCTCTCTGGCGATGAAGCCAGGCAATTCCTAGCGCGCTGGGTGTTACCCAGGTTGCCGTCGTCGCGGCGATGCGAGTGAACGAGTTGGTACAAACGCCTTGCGGCTCCCATCTTGTGGCTCACCCCACGCACCTTGCTCCTCAACGGTCGGCGCAGTCACCTAGCCGGTGGTGTCACCAACACCGCTGGTGCGCTCTTACCGCACCCTTTCACCCCTCACCTGTGCCGTAAGGCCATCGGCGGGTCTGCTCTCTGTTGTCGACTTGCGTCATAGTACCGTTACCAATCCTATGCCCCTGCTTACGGTTTCGCAGGGCGACTTGTCATGCCGAAGCATCACGAGGAGTCGGGAAGTTCCTCTGGCCGAAGCCAGCGATGGTCTGCTATCAGCTGCCTGTATGATACCACGTGCCACTTGGGAATGAATGATTACGGACGTAAACCAGCCAACATGGCTTTGGCACCGTTCTGTAAAAAGCGTAAATCGCTGCCACACAGCATCATATTCATCCCTTTGGCATGCCAGCCTTTGAGAATGGCCGGGTCACTGGCGTGGGTACCGGTGGTCACTCCATGGCGTTTGCCAGCCGCCACTACTTTATCCATTGCCGCTGTGACAATCGGGTCAATAGTGCTAGGGGCACCCAAGGCGATTGCCAAATCATATGGGCCGACTAACAACACATCGACGCCGGGCACGCTGGCGATGGCATCGAGGTTGGTGATGGCTTGCGCACGTTCGATTTGGATGATGACGAGCGTTTCATTGTTCATATGACTGATGAGTTCGCGCGGAGGCACATCGCGGTAGTCGGTTGCGCCACGCACCGATGCCGCCCCGCGATCGCCGCGAGGAGGGTATTTGATGTGGCGGATGGCTTCTTCGACTTGCGCGGCTGTATCAATGCGCGGAATCATCACGCCTTGGGCACCGGCATCAAGGAGACGGGCGATATCACCATAGCGCAAATCAGGGACACGGACAATTGGGGTAATCCCACACAGTCGTGTCGTACCGATTAAATCGGCTACCATGGGCAAGTCGTAGACGCCATGTTCGAGGTCAAAAAAGATACTGTCAAAGCCTGCATCCGCCAACAAATGCACATACGCCGGCGCGCGCATATCCATTGCGAGTGTGCCAGTGACCATCGCACCGGTGGCGATTTTTGCTTTGAGTGCGTTGAATGCAAGAGTCATAGGAAGGGCCTTTCTTGTTTGAGGGGAGTAGGAGCGACAAAACGCCCCCAACCGGGCAGACCTGTCACCTGGCCCTTGTGACTTACTTGTTTGCCACGGACAAACGTGCTGACGACAGCACCCCGCGTTTGGCGACCGTGCCAGAGCCGCGCGGTGACGCGCGATTTACTTTCCCACGTCGCGGTATCGATGCGCCCTTCGGCGGCAAGGTCTACCAGCATCAAGTCTGCGTCAGCACCGACGGCGATGACGCCTTTGCGGCCGGCCATCCCAAATATCGCCGCACTATTCGTGCTGAGCAGCGACACCATGCGCTCGAGGGTAATCCGACCGTAGGCGACGGCAGTGAGCATCAGCGGCACGAGGATTTCGATGCCGGGGGCACCTGGGGGAGCCGCCCACATGTTATTCCAACCCGGTTCTTTTTCGCTGGCCAAAAATGGCGAATGGTCGGTGCCGATGATGTCGACTTCCCCCCGGGCCACCCGCTCCCACATCGCTTCTACGAGGAATTCATCGCGGACGGGTGGGTTGGTTTTGGCATACGGGCCATAGGTCTCCAAATCAGCGTCCGTCAAAAACAAATAGGGTGGGCAGGTTTCGCAGGTGACTTTGATGCCAGCCGCCCGCGCTTGGGTAATCAAATCGATGGAGTAGGGACTCGACACGTGCACCACATGCAACCAGGCATTGGCGGCGCGGGCCAGGGCGATTGATTGGGCCACACAGGCTTCTTCGACCACGGGGGGACGGGCCCGGCCATGACTGGTCGGTCCGTTGTCGCCGGCAGCTTTGAGGTGGGTTGCGAGGACGGCCAAAATATATTCGTCTTCGGCGTGAATTGCGGCCGGGCGGCCGGTTTTGGCGGTGACTTGGAGCACTCGATAAAACTCACCGGGGTCGGGGCAACACAGCCCAATGAATTCTTTTTCGCGCCCGGCTGGGACGGCGGTACGGAAGGTTTTGAACGAAATAATCCCGGCATTGGCAAGGGCAGGCAATTCGGCGATATTGTCGGCGGCAGCCCCACCGTACAAGGCAAAATCGATATAGGCTTTGGGTTGGACGGCACTAATCCGGTCTGTCAGCGTTTGGGCATTGTGTACTGACGGGCTGGCGATGGGCATTTCGCAAATCATTGTTATCCCCGAAACTGCAGCAGCCCGAGTTGCAGTGGCGAAGTCTTCGCGTTCGAGGCGGCCTGGATCGCGGACATGCACGTGGCTGTCGATGGCTCCCGGCAATAAGTAGAGCCCGGTGGCATCGACCGTGGTGTGCGCAGGCGCAAAGTCTGCGCTCTGCCCCAACGCTACGATCTTCCCATCACGGACGGCGACATCGAGTTGGTGACGGCCATCGGCATTGACAACAGTGGCATTGCGGATGATGAGGTCAAGCATAATGATTCTTTCACGAAGAGAAATAATTCCTGTAGCATCATCACTAAGCGGTGGCTGTTACGGGAGTGAGGTGCGGTTTAAGGAAGTGCGTTTGAGGCTGCCCCGTCGATCAGGGTAGCAGTACCGCTCATGTATGAAGCAGCTTCTGACGCCAAAAAGACGATGAAATTTGCGAATTCGGCTGGTTCACCTAACCGTCCAATGGGGATTTGGCTCATTGAGGCTTGGCGTACTTGGTCGAGGCTGGTGTTGGAGCGGGTGGCTTGGGCGCGGTCGAGTTCTTCGATGCGCTCGGTGCCGATGCGCCCGGGTCCTACCACGTGCACGAGCACGTTGTGCTGGGCCACTTCTCGGGCTAATGATTTGGCCATGGCATTGACGCCAGCCCGCATCACATTTGACAAAATCAAGTTGGGGATGGGTTGGCGAATTGATGACGAGGCAATGGTGAGCAAGCGCCCGTAGTTGGATTGCTTCATGTGGGGCAACGCAGCGCGACTGACCCACACAAAGCTCATCAAGTTTTGATTGAAGGCCGTCAACCATTGCGTATCGTTGATGGCTTCGAATCCGCCAGGAGGAGGGCCGCCGGCATTGTGCAGGGCGATTTCGAGGCCGCCGTATTGTTCGACACAGGTGGCGATGACTTTTTGGATGTCGGCTTCTGTGTTGACATCTGCAGCCACGCCGATGACATCTGCACCGGTTTCGGCGCGAATTTTGGCGGCGGCTTCGTCGATGCGGGCTTGGTCACGGCTAGCGATGACTAATTTGACCCCTTCTTGGGCCAAACCGAGGGCACAGGCATAGCCGAGGCCACGACTGGCTGCAAACACAACGGCACGTTTGCCGGTTAATCCGAGTTTCATACGTGAACTCCTTTGAAGTGCTGAATGAGGCCTAAACGCGTCACAATATCATGCAAATCGGCAATCACGTCAGCAGGCAACGGGTTCGACGGCGCACGCACATGGGCGTGGGCAATGGCACCGCGTTGCATGTAGATATATTTCCGGATTGCCAAATTGATGCCTGGTTGGTTTTCATAACGGATGAGGGGACAGGCCTGATAAAACGTCTGGGTGGCGCCGTTAACATCGCCGGCCGCCCATTGAGTACAAATTGACACCAAGATTTCGCTGAAACCAAAGCCCGTCATACAGCCATCGACGCCGTGGCGTAGTTCTTCGAGGAGCATATTGGCACCCATACCCCCAAAAATCACCATGTCGGGGGCGGCGGCGCGCATGCGGGTAGTTTTGGCAGGAGTTGGTTCTTCTTCAAGCTTGAGGTAATTACAGCCTGGCACGTCGCGGGCTAGATTGGCCAAAAAATCAACACTCATCAAGACACCGCTACTCGTGGGGTGGTCTTGCACCACCACGGGGATGGTGACGGCGTCGGCGACGCGCTGGTAGTGACTCCGCAAGGCGGCATCGTTGGGTTTGGCGAGGCGTGGTGGTGCCACCATCAAGGCATCGGCACCGAGTTCAGCGGCGCGCTTGCTCAACGCCACACAGCGGTCGGTAGCCACATGGCTGGTACCGATACAGATTTTGACGCGGCCAGCGGCGGCAGTGATGACGTCATCGATGATGACATCACGCTCGGCATCTCCGAGTTTGTCGACTTCGCCCATCACGCCCAGCATGGTGATGCCTTGGACGCCGAGTCCGACTAGCATATCGACCATAGTGGCGAGGCTAGCTCGGTCGAGTTCACCCGTGGGGAGGAAGGGCGTGGGGGCAATGGTGTAAGTCCCGTGTAAAAACGGATGACGTGGCATGGCTACATCCTAATAACTACATTTGATGGCGTAACATATCGGTAATGACTTTGCCCAAATCGATTACGGGCAACGGGAGTAATTGTTCGAGCGTTTGGACTTTTTCGATGGGATGTCCCACATAATCGAGGATCAAACAATCGTTCTGCTGGTATATGAGTTGTTCGCGAATCCATGCGGCAAGTTCCACTGGAGGGAGCTGGGGATCGACGAGGACGGTGGGTTGGAAGCCACGCTGGAGCCATTTGCGATGGATTGGTGTGGCTTGGGTTTGATTGGGGCTGAGCACAGCGATCCGTTGAAATCCACGGATTTCGAGAATATTGGATACCATAGCCGTGGGGCGGTAGAGTGGTTTGTTACTGCGGAGCATATCAAATGGTCCAGCACACAACAACACGCTCATATTAACATCTTGTTTCTCAACCTCAGCGATGGCTTTTTGCAAGAGTGGTGCCAAAAATACTTCAGAGACTTCCACCAATGAGCCGTCTCGTAAACGAGTGGTGAGTAGGTATTCGGCAGTGGTGTCGTGGGGAATGTCTTGGGCTTGCACAAAATCGAGCGCGCCTGATTCGATATATTGGAAGAGCGAATTGGCTTTTTGCAACGGTTTGACCAAATCGGGGCGTGGCGATTGTCCAATGATAATGGCACCGATTCGTGGCATGCGCTGATTCTCCTTGTGTGGGTGGTGTTGTGCTGTGGATAGATTGCTCCACCCACAGCGAGAAACGAAATTTTAACCTTCGAGGGTCGAGATATCACCCAAATCTTGGCCAAGGGCTTGGGCTTTGAGGACACGGCGCATGATTTTGCCCGAGCGGGTTTTGGGCAATTGCGGGACAAAGGTGACTGCTTCGGGTTTGGTGATGGGGCCGAGTTCTTTGGCGACGTGGGTGCGTA
Organism: Singulisphaera sp. GP187; assembly: GCA_943328915.2. Lineage (GTDB taxonomy): Bacteria > Chloroflexota > Chloroflexia > Chloroflexales > Roseiflexaceae > UBA965. Next base: position 5,549 of record CALQBW020000007.1, read on the forward strand.
ATTCTTCGCCCAATTTATCGCTACTTTCATAGCCGTTGCGCAAAATCACGAAGCAGTGAATCCCGGTGCCTTTGATTTCGTGGGGCAAGCCGATGGCAGCGGCTTCGGCTACGGCAGGATGTGACACCAGCGCGCTTTCGATTTCAGCGGTACCAAGGCGATAGCCCGACACCTTGATGACGTCGTCGATGCGGCCGATAATCCAGAAGTAGCCATCTTTGTCACGGCGGGCCGAGTCGCCGGCGCTATACAAGCCGACGGGCTCACTGTGCCAGTATTGGTTGGCATAGCGGTCGGGGTCGTGCAAAATGGTACGCATAATCGCTGGCCACGGGCGCTTGGCGACGAGCAGTCCATCTTCGTTGTCTGGCTTACTGTTACCGTGTTCGTCGACCACGTCCATCTCAATACCGAGGAACGGCTTAGTGCCAGAGCCGGGTTTGAGGGGGGTGGTGGGGTTGGGGGTAATCATGATTCCGCCGGTCTCGGTTTGCCACCACGTATCCATGATGGGACAGCGATTGCCACCGATGACGTCGTAGTACCAGCGCCAGGCTTCGGGGTTGATGGGTTCACCTACTGACCCGAGCAGGCGTAGGCTCGACAGGTCGTGGCGTTTGGGCCAAGCATCCCCAAAGCGCATCAAGCCGCGGATAGCGGTGGGTGCGGTATACAAAATACTGATTTTGTAGCGCTCAATCATCTGCCACCAGCGATTGGGGTAGGGGTAATTGGGGGCACCTTCGTAGATAAACGAGGTGGCGCCTTCTATTAACGGGGCATAGACGATATACGAGTGACCGGTAATCCAACCTGGGTCAGCGGCGCACCAGTAGATATCGTCATCCTTTACATCGAGGGTAAAGTGGAACGACGATGAAATGCCTACCGAATAGCCACCGTGGGTATGCAACACCCCTTTGGGCTTACCGGTTGACCCCGAAGTGTAAAGAATAAACAACGGGTCTTCGGCATCGAGGGGCTCGGTGGCGCAGACTTCGCTGGCGATTGGTAACGTCATCAAATCATGCCACCAAAAGTCACGACCTACTTGCATATCGACGGCGTGTCCAGTTCGTTTGAGGACAATTGCCGTTTGAATCGTTGGTGATGATGCCATGGCATCGTCTGCGATTTTTTTGAGCTCGACGATTTTGTTGCGCATATAGCCGCCGTCGGCGGTAATCAATACTTTGGAATGGGCATCGGCAATCCGGTCACGCAACGCTTCGTGAGAGAAACCACCATAAATCACCGAATGGGCGGCGCCGATTTTGGCACAGGCCAGCATCGCAAAGGGTAATTCGGGCACACGGGGCAGATAAATCGATACGATGTCGCCTTTTTTGACCCCCATGGCTTTGAGCACGTTGGCGAGGCGACAGACTTCGCGATTGACGTCGGCATACGAAAAATTGCGCACCGTGCCGTCCTCGCCTTCCCAGATATAGGCGAGTTTATTACGGCGCCATGTATGCATATGGCGATCAATTGCGTTGTGGACGATGTTGGTTTGCCCGCCAGTGAACCACTTGAAAAATGGTTTGTTGCTGTCGTCAAAGACAGAAATGTAGGGCTTGTACCATTCGAGGCGTTGTGCCATTTCACCCCAAAATTCCTCCGAATGATCCAGGCTCCAACGGTGTAAATCATCCCACGTGCTAAAGCCTTTTTTGAGCATATAGGCGGTTATGTTGGCTTGAGCAACGACGTCAGCCGTCGGATAATAAATATCTGGACTGGCATTGCTGGGGCGCGCATTTTCGGTCATACAAACCTCCCTATCAAACATTCATCGTCTTGGTGGTATGTAGATATCCACGGAATGGGTAAATGTGTGGCTGTATTATAGCAAACTCTCCTCTACTGAAATACATCATGTTGGCGACAAAAAACTCCCCGATGCGCGAACAATGGCGCATCGGGGAGGGCGTGAAGGGCTGTTTAACGCAAATCGAAGCGATCGGCATTCATTACTTTGGTCCAGGCGGCAATGAAGTCACGCACGAACTTGTCGTTGTTGTCGTCTTGGGCATAGACTTCGGCGATGGCACGCAACTCGGAGTTGGAACCAAAGACGAGGTCGATGCGCGTGGCCGTGCGCACGTGTGCACCACTCATGCGGTGTTTGGCAATATAGCTGTTGGAGTCACTCTTTTCCCACTTGACTTCCATGCTCAATAACGTTTTGAACCAGCTATTGTTGAGTGATGCGGTGGAATTCCAAACGCCTTCCCCGGTCCGGCTGACTCCAAGCGCGCGCAACCCGCCGACCAATACGGTCATTTCCACAGGAGTAAGGCCGAGCAGCTGCGCTTTGTCGAGCATTATTTCTTCGGGGCTGACGGCAAATTCCTTTTCGGTGTAGTTGCGGAACCCGTCGGTGCGGAGCTCGAGGTAGCCAAAGCTGGTGGCATCGGTGTCTGCTTGGCTGGCATCGCCGCGTCCACCGGCAAAAGGTACTGCGACGGCGCTAGCACTTTCGATGGCGACATTACCGGCCAGTACAATCACATCGGCGACGGAGACACCGGTCGCAGCGGCGATTTTTTCGTAGACGGGCAACACCTGGTCGAGCAAGGCGGGGTTGTTGACGGCCCAGTTGCGTTGTGGGGCGAGGCGGATGCGGGCGCCATTGGCACCACCGCGGTTGTCTGAACCACGGAAGGTGGCAGCGCTGGCCCAGGCCACTTCGACCATGGTGGTAACAGACAACCCGCTGGCCTTGATAGCGGCTTTGGCCTTGCTAATCTGATCAGAGCCAGGGGCACTGGCTGCCGGAATGGGGTCTTGCCACGTGTAGGTGCTGTCTTTGTAGTCACCGGCGACGTAATTGCTTTTGGGACCCATGTCACGATGCAATAATTTGAACCACGCCCGGGCAAATGCTTCGCCAAACCCGACTGGATCTTTCACAAAGCGTTCACCAATTGCACGATAACTGGGGTCCATTTTGAGGGCCATATCGGCGGTGGTCATCATGGGCAGGACTTTTTGGCCACTGCCATCGACTTGCGGTGCCATGTCTTCGGGGGCACAGTTGACCGGGTACCAGATATGCGCACCGGCTGGGCTTTTGGTCAGTTTCCATTCATATTTGAAGAGCAAGTCGAGGTAGCCCATGTCCCATTGGGTCGGGTTGGCAGTCCACGGACCTTCGATGCCACTGGTAATGGCATCGACGCCTTTGCCGCTCTTGTGGGTGCTCGCCCAGCCGAGGCCTTGAGCCTCGACGGGGGCCCCTTCGGGCTCGGCACCGACGCTCGATGCAGGACCATTGCCGTGGGCCTTGCCAAAGGTGTGGCCACCAGCCACGAGGGCGAATGTTTCTTCGTCGTTCATCGCCATCCGTTTGAACGTCTCACGGACGTCTTGGGCTGACAACAAGGGATCAGGGGTGCCGTTAGGACCTTCGGGGTTGACATAAATCAAACCCATCTGCACGGCAGCCAGGGGATTTTCGAGGTCTTGGCGTGAGTCACCGTAACGTTTGTCCCCTAGCCAGGTGTCTTCGGAGCCCCAGTAGATATCTTTTTCGGGGTGCCAAATATCGACCCGTCCCAAAGCCGTACCGTGATTGGGGCCGCCCATGTCTTCGATGGCGACATTGCCGGTGAGCACCAACAAGTCGGCCCACGAAAGCTTGTTGCCATACTTTTGTTTGATGGGCCACAGTAAGCGGCGGGCCTTATCAAGGTTGCCGTTATCGGGCCAACTATTGAGCGGGGCAAATCGTTGACTGCCGGTACTGGCGCCACCACGACCATCGCCGACGCGATAGGTGCCGGCAGCGTGCCAGGTCATGCGAATGAACAACGGCCCGTAATGACCATAATCAGCTGGCCACCAGTCTTGGCTATCGCGCATCATCGCCCGGATATCGGCTTTGACGGCAGTGAGGTCTAGTGTTTTGACTGCGTGGTGGTAATTGAACTCACCGAGGGGATTGGAGCGGGTGTCGTGTTGGCGGAGGATGTCAAGATTAAGGGCATTCGGCCACCAATCCTTGTTTTGGGTGCCCGTTGTGGGCGTGGTAGTAGCACCGTGGTAAGGACACTTCTCTTGTTGGTCTGACATGTAGGCTCCTATTAATTGGTCTGTGGGCGATGCGCCGCATCGCATTGAGCGTCACGTAGTGGTGTCCTTTAGGTGGTCACCCAATTTTAGTTATACAACTTTTCAAATTTTAGTCAAGTAGAGATACTGCCGGCTGCGTCAGTCACCCACAGGTGCAAGGACGCTGCCTGCTGAGTCCCTGCAATGGTATGCTGTGGGTAATTGAATGATCACACCGGTAATCGAAAAGGAATCGCCAATGCACGTCGTTGTTCAGGCCATTAAATCCCAATTACCACTGCTCCTACCCGATCAATTGGTTGGTATATACGTGTACGGGTCGTTAGTAAGGGGGATTTTGATCCAGAGATGAGCGATATCGACGTGTTTGTAGTGTTGTCCAATGATATCGATGTAGATTTATTTGGACGACTCGATTTGTTTCATCAGCGTTTGGAGCTGCAATTCCCGACAAGGGCAGGACGAATTGAATTGGCGTATATTGTGCAGACCGCATTACAAACATTCAAAAACCAGCGTAGCCCGATTGCCGTAATCAGTCCGGGCGAGCCATTCAATAGCAAAGATGCGGGGATTGATTGGCTCATCAACTGGTATATCATTCGCGCCCAAAGTCTGATCTGCTATGGCCCCCATCCACATGCATTGATTGCCCCGATTAGTCAGGCCGAATTCCGTACCGCCGTGCGCAATCAAGTGGGGGAATGGCGAGAATGGGTTGTACATACGCGGGATTCACGCCCGTATCAAGCCTATGCGATTTTGACAATGTGTCGTGCGTTGTACGCCTGGGTCAATGGCACGCAGGCATCCAAAATAGTCGCGGCCAGATGGGCGATGCCCTGCTACCCCACCCAAGCGACGCACATACGTGCCGCCTTGGATTGGCGCACCCGATACCGCGACGTGGTAGCAGATCCTGCGAACTCCTATCCGAACGCTGTGGCCATGGTTGAATTTGCGGTTGCGATGATGAATGAATAGCTCAATACTGCATGTCGTCGAGGGAATGCTCTATAATGACCGCATACCGCTTATATAATTAGGGAGCATTCCATGGTGCAGTACGATGTTGTTGTACTCGGTGAAATAAACGCCGATTTGATTTTGCAAGGTGACGTCGATCCAGAATGGCAACAACACGAAAAAATCGTCGATGACATGGCACTGGTGCTGGGTGGTTCGGCAGCAATATTTGCTTGTGGAGTGGCGCGCCTCGGCCTCAAGGTTGCTTATGTCGGGGTTTGTGGCGATGATACTATCGGCCGGTTTTGTCTGGCTGAACTCAACGCTGCGGGCATCGATACCCGCCATGTGATTATTGATCCTGCCATCAAAAGTGGCTTGACGCTGGTTTTGCAAAAACCGCATGACCGTGGCATGTTGACGTACGAAGGTGGTATCCCGCTGCTGCGTGCTGACATGGTGCCTGCAGAATTAATTGCCAATAGCCGCCACATGCATATTGGCAGCTACTATCTACAACATGCATTGCGCCCAGGCTTGCCCGATCTTTTTGCACAAATACAAACCCATGGTGGCACGACTTCGGTCGATACCAACTGGGATCCAAGTGGCGAATGGGCCGGCTTACATGATTTATTTCTACATACCAATGTGTTTTTGCCCAACGACGCTGAAGCCTGTGCGATTAGCCGGTGTGATAGTGTGGCACAGGCGCTGGCGACGTTGGCCTCTCAAGTCCAAACCATAGCCATCAAATGTGGCACCGATGGTGCCTACGCCCAGCGCGGGGCGGAAGTGTCCCACGCTGATTCGTTAGCGACGGTGTTTGTCGATGCGGTTGGTGCGGGGGATTCGTTTAATGCGGGGATGGTGTTTGGGTTGTTGGCGGGCTGGTCGCTGGCCAAAGCAACCCGCCTCGGGGTAATCTGTGGCTCATTGTCGACGCGGGCCTCGGGTGGCACCGCCGCCCAGCCGACAATCACCGAGGCAATGGTATTTTTGGGCAATATGGCCTAGCAAAAGTGAGTACCCAATGCGTGACGTAGTAGCGGCAATTGATACATGGCAACAACGGGGCGAGCGTGTGGCGATCGCCACCGTGGTGCGCACGTTGGGGTCGTCGCCACGCGGAGTCGGCGCAAAAATGGTCGTATCTGATGCCGGCAATATGGCGGGGTCGGTAAGTGGTGGTTGTATTGAAGGTGCTGTTTTTACCGCATGCCAACAAGCAATACGCACGGGCCAAGCCACGTTGATGCACTTTGGCGTCCCCGATGAGGCAGCGTGGGAAGTAGGTTTGGCCTGTGGGGGCACTATTGATGTCTTTATTGAGCCGTTAGGCACCAGCGAGTAAGGTGTCATTGTATGCAAAAAACTATCTACACGCGCCTACGTGACTTGATTACCCGCGAACAGCCGGTTGCCTTGGCAACCGTCGTCGCTGGCGATGATATTGGGGTACAGGTCCTAATCCAGCCCGACCAAGCGGTCATCAGCATGCTCAATGACACTGCGTTGGTCGCGCAAGTCCGCCAAGACGCCTTGGCGATGTTGCTCCGTGGCGATCAAGGTGTGCGTACCTATGGTGAACGTCAGATTTTCATCGAAACCTACCCACCTCCTGCCACAATTATCATGGTGGGGGCGGTGCATATTGCGGTGGCCTTGACGGCCTTTGCCAAACCGTTGGGCTTTCGTACGATTGTGGTCGATGCCCGCGGTGCCTTTGCCACCAACGAACGCTTTGGGCATGCCGACGAACTCGTGCATGCTTGGCCTGATGAAGCCTTGCAAGGGCGATTACACAGCAACACAGCCGTGGTGGTACTTACCCACGACCCCAAATTAGATGACCCCGCTTTGCTAGTGGCATTACCAAGTGCAGCCCGCTTTGTGGGGGCGCTGGGGAGTAGCAAAACCCAGGCAGCGCGGGTGATTCGCCTGCGGGAAGCTGGGCTTACTGATGACCAAATTGCCCGCTTGCATGCGCCGATCGGTTTGCCAATTGGCGGGCGTACCCCCGAAGAAATCGGCTTGAGCATCATGGCGCAAATCGTCGCCGAGCGTAACGGAAAGTCATTATGACCGTCGCTGCCATCATCCTCGCAGCCGGCTTATCGCGCCGCCTTGGCCGCCCCAAGCAGTTCCTTGATTGGGGCGGGGTGCCGTTGGTGCGCCATAGTCTGCTGACGGCAAAGCATTCTATGCTCTCCGCCGTCGCGGTGGTGGTAGGGCATCACGCCGATGCAGTGTGCGCCATTGTGGCAGACCTCGCAGTGCCTTGCATCGAAAACACCACGTACGAAAGTGGTCAAGCCAGCTCCGTCGCCTGTGGTGCGCAATGGTTTTTGACGCAGTCATATGATGCCCTGATGGTGCTGCTTTGTGACCAACCACTATTGACTGCTGCGCATATCAATGCGTGTATTGCTGCGTGGCAAGCCACGCGGCCGGCGGTGCTAATCCCACAAGTTGCGGGGCAAGCAACTAACCCGGTCATCTGGTCTGCTGCCACGGTGCCATTGCTGACGACATTGACCGGCGACCAAGGCGGGCGTGTGTTGTTTGGCGCAAGTAAAGTTTCCCCACAGTTTTGGCCAATTGATTCCCCTGAATTGTTACGTGATATAGATACCGATGCGGATTATGCCGCGCTGCGTGCAGATGCTGCAATCTAATCAAACACGCATTTACATTTGACACGCTAGGATAACATGCGCCTGCAACTTCGCCCGACTGCCTTAAGTGAAGGATTGATCGCTCGTCACAATATAAGTGATGTAGCTGGTCGCCGGCTTGTCAGCAAAGGTCGGGTAATTACAGCCGCAGATGTAGCGCAGTTGTTGTTGCATGCTATTCCGCAGGTGCATGTGGTCGAATTAGAAGACAACGATATCGATGAACACACTGCTGCCACGTTGGTGGCGGTACGTAGTTGTCATAGTGGCGTGCGAATTATGCCACCACACCATGGTCGTGTCGATGTCGTGTCCGATTTTGCCGGTATGGTGTCAGTAACTGGATCACATTTAACTGCCTGGCATGCCATTGATGGGGTAACAATTGCGACCGTAGCAGGGTGGGGGGCGGTTTCTGTAGCGCAACGCATCGCCACAATCAAAATTTTGCCATTTGCATTGCCCCGACAAAACTTTACCGTGACTCCAGCGCCGGCAATTGCGGTACTCCCATTTGTGCGGCGCCGGATCGCCATTATTATGATTGGGAATGATGCGATTTGTGCACGATTACAGCGCACCCATATTCCGCCATTGCAGGCACGGCTTCTCCCAGTCCATGCAACGGCGGTCGCGTCATTTCAATGTAATGCAGATAGTCACTCCGTCGCACGCGCGTTGCATGACGCTACTGCATGTGCTGATATTGTAATGACGGTCGCCGAAACCTCGATTATGGACCGTGACGATGTAATGCCCCAAGGGTTATTACTCGCAGGGGGCATGATTACTTGTTATGGGGCACCAGTAGAACCGGGGAATCTCTTGTTGCTTGGACAACTCGCTGGCATACCGATTATCGGCACTCCCGGATGTATTCGTGGGCATGCCCGGAATGTGATCGACGAATTGTTGCCTCGGATTGTGGCAGATTGTCTGCCGACCGCCCAAGATGTGTACGCCTTGGCGAATGGTGGGTTGCTGTCATCGCCGAAGGATTGAGGGAATGACGACAGACTCCCGATGAAAACCACATATTTTGATGGTTGATGACGAGTCCGCTTGGGCTAAATGAACTCGTCCATCCCGAATGAATTAACACAGTCAATTAAAATTGGGTGCAGTAATCCCCAACACCTTCCCATATACGTGAAATGCATTGGGTGCGTGTGATTATCTAGCAATTGTTGGGCAACGTAGCGACACATGGACAACGTGACACTTTTGAAATAGCGGATTTTAAGTAATAACCCAAATTTGGACCAGTTCTCCCTACAAGGAATAGTCAAAATGGTTCACTTCAACCGTGAGTGATCATGTATCGGCATCAATTTGCACGAAAATGGGATGTCTTTGTATCATTTTTGCAAGTCGATGATTCGTAAACGTGCAGACATGGCGGTGTTGATACAGCTTTTATCGAAGATATTGTGCGCAGTTTGGCGGGTTTCAGCATGATGTCGAACAAAACCGGACTGGGTGTGACTATTGTGGTTATTATTCGAGTTTTCACCATGATCAAGGATCCAAAATTCGGCATCCCCTGTAAAACGACCATCGCTGTTGAGCGAAAATTGCAAAAATTACCCTCTTCACCCTGCTTCACAACATGACCGGCATGTTCCTATGATGGCTAATGCGCATAAATCAAAAAAATTAGTTGCTCGTTGAATTAGAGTTGTGGTACTATTAAATAGAATATACCTACACCCCCAAACGTGTTAGCGCCTAATCACGATTAAGGGTATGAAGTATAGTACTTTGTGAAAGCGTTCATTAAGTCAGAGGGGCGTGTTCATGAGAATTCGCACAGCCGCATTGGCGGCCCTCGTAATCGGCGCTGTACTGTTTTTTGCGTTCAACTTGAAGTTCCCCACATTCCCGCCAGTATCTGTGAAAGCAGAAGCGCTGGCATGTATTGGGGGCGTGATAGATGACGCAGGTCATTGCAGTAAAGAAACAGTGTTTCCGATTACAAACTCCGTGCTAACAACGGTCGTGGTCGATGTGTTGTTAGTGTTGTTGGTCATTTTTGGAGTGCGCAACAAGATGGTTCCCCGTGGCTTCCAAAACTTTGTGGAACTGGTGGTGAGTTCACTCCACGATTTTGCCTTGGGTGTCGACAAGAAGAATGTTGCCAAGTTCTTCCCATTTGTCGGGACAGCATTTTTGCTGATTTTGCTTTCGAATTTTGTGGGTTTGATTCCAGGGGTCGGCAGTATCGGGTCTTGTCAGGTAGTCACTGATCCTGTCCGTCTTGCCAAGATGGAAGAGGATACAGCGAAAATTAAACTGACAAGTTTCGATTCGTTGCCACAGCAATGCAATCATCATGAGCATGAGGAATTGGTGCCGTTTTTTCGGGCACCAACAGCTGACTTGAACATGACGTTGGCGTTGGGGTTGATGGCGGTCATTCTCATTGAGTATTTTGGTCTCAAGGCGCTGGGGCTCGAGTATCTCGTGCGGTTTTTCAACTTCCGTGAAGGTCCGATGTTTACGGTGATTGGCTTTATTGAGCTGTTGTCCGAATTCATTCGTATCGTATCGTTTGCCTTCCGTCTGTTCGGCAACATCTTCGCTGGTGAAGTAGTGCTTATCGTTATGGGGTATTTGTTCCCATATATGTTGCCACTGCCCTTCTATGCATTCGAAGTATTTGTCGCATTGATGCAAGCGGTCATCTTCGCGGTGTTGACGTTGGTATTCATGTCCATGGCCACACAGGCCCATGGTGGCGGTCATGATGAGCAAGAAGTAGCAGCTCATTAATTTCGTACTAGTTAAGTAAGTATTTCGGAGGAATGAAATGACTGATGAAGGACTTCGTTTTGTTGCGATGGCATTGGCCATCGGCTTAGGCGCAATTGGACCGGGTGCCGGTATCGGCGTGGTGTTTAGTGGTGCATTGCAGGCAATGGGACGCAATCCCGAAGCCGAAGGTATGCTCCGCACGTACATGTTCTTGGGCTTCGCATTGGCCGAAGTGCCGTTCATTCTTTCGATGGTGTTCGGTCTGCTCATCGGCTTCAAAATTATCTAGTTTTGGTTGTGTGGGGTTTGCCCCATATACCCACAAGGAGCACTGCTTTGGAAAAACTAGGCATTAATTACAGCCTGTTGGTGGCGCAGATTTTCAACGTCATCTTCTTGGTGTGGATGTTGTCAAAGTTCCTCTTTACCCCTATTCTTAATCTCTTGCAAGAGCGCACGAAGCGTGTTGAAGAGAGTCTCCGTGAAGCCGACAAAGTGCGCGAGCAAATGGCTTCACAGCGCAAAGAAAACGAAGCCGAACAGGCCAAGGCTCGTCAAGAAGCCGCTGCGGTGATGGCACAGGCACAAGAGCGTGCCCGTGTCCAAGAAGCAGAAATCGTGAATCAAGCGCGACACGAAGCAGAGCGGATCAAGGCTGAGGCGCGTGCCAATGCCGAAACCGAGCTGGATCGCATGGCTGGCGAATTCAAGAACCAGGCTGCCACATTGGTAACCGAAACGGCTGCCAAAGTATTGGGCGCAGAGCTCAAGGGCAATCACAAGCAATTAATCGACGAGTCGTTGAGCCGCTTAGGGCGCAACAACTAATGTACAGAGCGTGGCGGTTGGTGATTGTGCCAGCTGCAAGCGAGGTATACCGTGACTACATCTGATACACAGATGATTGCGCGAGCACTCCAAGAAGCATTGAATGGTGCCGCCCTCAAGGCATTACGTTCCGCTGCTGAAGCGGTTCGTGGTGGTGCGAGTAGTGTCGAAAGCGTCAATGCGGTATTGGGCGCCGATGCACCACGTGAAGTCCGAAACGTTGTCGCCACCCTGGCTAATGCTGGCCGCCTCAATACGATTGAGGCTGTTGTCAAAGCGTTTGAAAGTGCCACGAATCGTGGGACACAAGCGCTCGAAGCAACCGTCACGAGCGCAGTCGCGTTAAGTGATGCCGAGCAAGCAACAACGATCGCAGATCTCCGTGGTAAATATGGCCAAGGTCTCGTGGTTCTCTTCGCCGTCGACGAGTCACTTATTGGTGGCTTGATTGTACGGGTCGGTGATCAAGTACTCGATAACAGCTTGCGTACCCGCTTGAGTGCGGTGCAACGCAGTATGTTGACCAGTTAACTTTTGCCACCACATAATTGAAACGGCAGTAGACGGGAGCCGCAGGCGGCTTTCGTCGCGAAACAACGATTGAGGTGCCAGACATGGCCGTAGCAGCAAACGATATTTATCAGCGTCTGCTGAAAAGCATTCAAGAAGGTACCGACGCCCAACCTCGTATGATGAACGTCGGTACGGTGATTTCGGTCGGTGACGGTGTGGCACGTATTAGTGGCCTCGAACAAGTCATGGCAGCCGAATTGCTCGAATTCCCTGTGCAAGCAGGGCGGAGCGAAGCAGTGTTCGGTATCGCCTTGAACCTCGAACGCGATACGGTCAGCGCCATCGTGTTGGGTGATTACCTTTCGATTCAAGAAGGGGATCAAGTCAACGCCACCGGACGTATTATTTCTGTGCCCGTCGGGCAAGGTTTGGTCGGTCGCGTGGTGAACGCGCTCGGGCAACCCATCGACGGCAAAGGTGCGATTCACAGTGACGTACTCCGTCCGGTCGAACGTATCGCCCCAGGAGTGATGGATCGTCAATCGGTCAACGAGCCGGTGCAAACCGGTGTGATTGCCATTGACGCAATGATTCCGATTGGCCGTGGCCAACGTGAGCTCATCATCGGTGATCGCCAAACGGGTAAAACCGCCGTGACCATCGATACCATCATCAATCAAAAAGGCAAGGGCCTTTATTGTATCTATGTGGCTATCGGTCAAAAGCGAGCCCAAGTAGCCCAAATTGTGGGCTACCTCGAACGCTTCGGTGCCATGGAATACACCACGGTTGTGGCTGCCACTGCATCAGAATCAGCTGCGTTGCAATATATTGCACCATATGCTGGTTGTGCTATCGGTGAAGAAGTGATGGAAAACGGCGTGACCATCAACGGCGAAGAAATTCGCGATGCATTGATTATCTACGACGACCTTTCCAAGCATGCCACCGCCTATCGTCAAGTCTCGTTGTTGCTCCGCCGCCCTCCCGGCCGCGAAGCCTACCCGGGCGACGTCTTTTATTTGCACTCCCGCTTGCTCGAACGCGCAGCGCGCTTGAGTGACGCAAAAGGCGGCGGTTCGTTGACGGCATTGCCTATCATCGAAACCCAAGCCAACGACGTGTCAGCCTATATTCCGACCAACGTGATTTCGATTACGGACGGTCAGTTGTTCCTCGAATCAGACTTGTTCAATGCAGGTATTCGCCCAGCGTTGAACATCGGTCTTTCGGTATCACGTGTGGGCACATCGGCCATGACCCGTGCCATGCGATCGGTCGCAGACCGCCTCAAGCTCGACTTGGCGCAGTTCCGCGATTTGGCCGCATTTGCACAGTTCGCATCGGACTTGGACGCAAACACCCGCGCCCAGCTCGATCGTGGTTCACGTTTGCAAGAAGCCCTCAAGCAACCCCAATTCCAACCAATGCCGCTCGAAGACCAAGTGATGGTGCTTTTTGCCGCCACCAACGGGTATTGTGATGCGGTACCAGTTGCAGCGATTGGTCAATGGAAGGTTGAGTTCTTTCAGTTCATGCATACCGTGCACCCAGACGTCTGCAAAGGCATTTACGATACCCGGCTTGACCGCAAATTCCCGTCTGCCGAAATCAAATCAGCGCTCGAAAAAGCGATTGTTGACTTCAATCAGACCAGTAACTTTGCCTGATAGGTCACTGTTGGTGACGCAAGGCAACACGCGTTCCCATCTAGAAACGGAAGAGGGAAACGGTGCCAAGTACACGTGAAATTCGCCGACGTATTCGCTCTGTGCGCAACTTAGCGCAAATTACGCGCGCCATGGAGATGGTCTCGGCGTCGAAAATGCGTCGTGCCCAACGCAACGTGCTCGCTACCCGGCCGTATGCCGACCGACTCCGCGATGTCATGAGTAGCTTGATGGAAGGCACAGGCGGTAGCCACAAAGGTACTCTGCTCGAAGTCCGTGCTGAAGTCAAAAACGTCGCGTTGATTCTCATCACACCCGATCGTGGTTTGGCTGGTAGCTTGGTTGCCAATATTTTGCGCCGCACGGCTCGTTTCATCATTGATGAAAAAGCCAAAGGGCGCAACGTGAAAGTCCTGGCTATCGGGAAAAAAGGGCGCGACTTCTTGAATCGTAGTGGTCAAGACTTATTGGCCGAGGTAACCAAGCTGGGTGACAATCCGAAGCTCGCCGATATCCTCGGTGTGTCGACCAATGTCATTCAAGGCTTTTTGAAGAGCGAATTCGACGAGGCGTATATCGTCTATAGTCAGTTCGTGAATACGCTGGTACAACGCCCGGCAGTACGACGGATTTTGCCGGTGGAAGCCGACCAAAACACCACCGCACCTGCGTCTGCAAGTAGCAACTTCAACTACGAACCCGATGAGGATGTCGTATTGAAGGATCTGCTGCCCCGCTTTGCCGAGGTGCAAATCTATCAAGCGTTACTAGAAGCTATTGCTAGCGAGCATAGCGCCCGCATGGTGGCAATGCGAAATGCCACAGATAACGCAAAAGATCTACGCCGCGAATTGTCCTTGACGTACAACAAAACCCGTCAAGCCAATATCACCAAGGAAGTCTCTGAGATTGCCTCGGGAGCGGTTGCCCTCGCAGATAGTTGATGTCTGCGTGTGGTCTGACCACACGATACGTGCTGGAGGAACTGTATGGCTCATGCAATTGGGGCAATTACCGAGATTATTGGCGTCGTAATCGTCGCCAAATTCAAGGAACACGAAACCCCCGCGATTTATAACGCAATCACGGTGCAAATGTCTGATGGGAGTACGCTGGTCGCCGAAGTGCAACAACACCTCGGTAACGGCAATGTCAAGGCAGTGGCCATGGGTACCACCGACGGTTTACGCCGTGGAGTGCCCTGCACCGATACTGGCACCGCAATTTCGGTGCCAGTTGGCCCGTCCACCCTTGGTCGCGTTTTCAATGTCGTTGGTGAAACCATCGACGGCTTTGACAAATCGGTAGATGCCGCCGAACGGCGCGCCATCCACCAACGCGCTCCTTTGCTCGAAGAACAATCCACCCAAGCTCAAGTCTTTGAAACAGGTATCAAAGTTATCGACTTGATCGCCCCCTTCACCCGCGGTGGTAAGACGGGTATCTTTGGTGGTGCCGGTGTGGGTAAGACCGTGGTCATCCAAGAGCTTATCGCCAATATCGCCAAAGAACAATCGGGTTATTCCGTGTTCGCTGGCGTCGGTGAGCGCTCACGTGAAGGCAACGACCTCATCCACGAAATGCAAGATGCCCGCATCGACGACAACACCACCGTGTTTGACAAAACCGTGATGGTGTTCGGCCAAATGAATGAGCCGCCGGGTGCCCGCTTGCGCGTGGCCTTGACTGCCTTGACCATGGCCGAATACTTCCGTGACGAAGGCCGCGACGTGTTGATCTTCATCGACAACATTTTCCGCTTTGTGCAAGCCGGTTCTGAAGTATCAGCGTTGCTTGGGCGTATGCCGTCGCAAGTAGGCTATCAGCCCACCTTGAGCACCGAAATGGGTGAGCTCCAAGAGCGCATCACTTCGACCAAGAAGGGCTCGATTACCTCGATGCAAGCCGTCTACGTACCAGCAGACGACTACACCGACCCCGCACCGGCCACCACGTTTGCCCACTTGGACGCGACGATTTCGCTCGAACGGAGCATCGCATCCCGTGGTTTGTTCCCCGCCGTCGACCCGTTGGCTTCGACGAGCCGTATTCTTGACCCCAACGTGGTCGGCGAAGAGCACTACCGCGTTGCCCGTCAAGTCCAGATGGTATTGCAGCGCTACAAAGACTTGCAAGACATCATCGCCATCCTCGGTGTCGAAGAATTGTCTGACGAAGACAAATTGACGGTATCGCGGGCCCGCAAAATCGAGCGCTTCTTCTCGCAACCATTTACGGTGGCGCAACAATTCACCGGTCGGGCCGGTAAATATGTGCCCGTCGGCGATACGGTCCGCAGTTTTGCGCGCTTGTTGGCTGGTGAAGTCGACCACGTACCCGAGCAGTACTTCTCATACCAAGGCTCGTTGGACGAAGTCATCACTGCCTTTGAAGCGGGTAAGTAATCCCATAGGGAGGAGCCGAGATGCCATTACATCTCGAAATTGTCACGGCTGAACGCCTTGTCCTATCGGATGATGTCGATCAGGTCAATGCGCCGACCAAAGATGGCCGGGTGGGGATTTTGCCTCGCCACATGCCGTTGATTACGGTGTTAACCGAAGGCGAATTGAGTATCATCAAGAACGGGGTTCGCACCGAATTTGCCGTCTTTGGCGGTTTTATGGTGGTACTCCCCGACCGGGTGACTATTTTGGCTGATTCGTGCGACCGCTCTGACGAAATCGACCTTGACCGCGCCGAAGAAGCCCGTCAACGCGCCGAAGAACGCATTGCCCAACGCAAGTCTGACCAAGATATGATCCAAGCCGAAGCAGAATTGCGCCGTGCCTTGATGCAAATTCGTATTGCACAAACAAAGCGTAATAATTCCTAGGATTGTACGACGCCCGGTACATATGTACCGGGCGTCGTGTTTTTTAGCATTTTTGTTCCTATGGTACAATAAACATATTAAATTACGTTGTTTGCAAAGATTGGATGCGGATACGCTATGGCCCGCAAAATAGGTATTGACCTCGGTACAGCGAATGTGCTTGTGTATGTGCGCAATCGTGGCATTGTGCTATCAGAGCCATCAGTAGTAGCCATTTCTACCAGAGATAACCGCATAAAAGCGGTCGGATCTGATGCGTTGGCGATGCTTGGTCGTGAACCAGAGAGTATCGAAGTTGTGCGCCCCATGCGGAATGGTGTGATAGCTGACTACGATATCACCGAAGCAATGCTCAAACATTACATCAGCAAAACAAATGGTCGATTTAGTCTCAGCAAACCTGATGTTATGATTAGCATCCCCGCTGGCATTACTTCGGTCGAAATGCGCGCAGTGCGTGAAGCAGCGTTGGCTGCTGGTGCCCGCCGGGCCTATTTAATTCGTGAATCCTTGGCTGCTGCTATCGGCGCAAACATCCCAATCGCCAAACCATCGGGCAACATGATTATTGACATCGGTGGTGGCACCACCGAAGTCGCCGTGATTTCGCTCAACGACATCGTAGCGTGGAGCTCCGTGCGTGTGGGTGGTAATCGTTTTGACGATGCCATCATGCAATATATCAAGCGCAAATACAACCTCATGATTGGCGAGCGCATGGCCGAAAGCGTCAAAATCGAAATTGGATCGGCCATGATTATGAGTCGCCCCCTCCAGATGCAAGTCCGTGGGCGTGATCAAGTCGCTGGCTTGCCGCGTACCATCGAAATGAATTCCACCGAAATAACCGAGGCAATCCAAGAACCACTTGAGCAAGTAATCAATGCAGTGCGCCGTGTGCTTGCCGAAACCCCCCCTGCCCTCGCCGAAGACCTTATCGATAAAGGCATGGTCATGACGGGTGGTGGTTCAATGCTTCGCGGTATCAATGATTTGTTGACCGAAGTTACGGGTGTGCCGTGTTATGTGGCTGACCAACCAGCCAATTGTGTGGCGATTGGCACTGGTATGGCACTCGAATATCTAGACGTCCTCCACGATAGCCTTTCTGGCGATGAATTGAATTAAGTAGGCATGGAACAACACTTGAATCCGCCCGCCAAGGGCTTGGTCCTCGAAATCGGCAGTGGAGATAATCCAAATCCACGGGCCGATATTCTTGTAGACAAATTTTTGTTTGATAACACCGAGCGTGGTGGCAATATTGTAATTGATCGTCCAATTGTCGTGGCCGATGCGCATCATTTACCATTCAAAGATGGTGCGTTCGCCTACACTATCTGTTCACACATCCTCGAACACATGGATGATCCGTTGCAGTTTGTCTCTGAACTGACGCGCGTGTCACAGGCAGGGTATATCCAAAGCCCCTCCGAAATCGCCGAACGTACCTTCCATTGGTCGTTTCACCGTTGGTATGTGAATTTGATTGGTGACAAGATTATTTTGCACCCGCGGGAACCCGAAGAACCATTTGGGGAATTTTTTGATTATTTATATGCGCACAATCCTGCCTACTACCTGTTCCAACGCAGTATGCCACATTTGTTTTGGGTCGAAAAAGAATGGCATGGTACGCTTACGGTCGAAGTCCACGATAAATCACCCCTCGACTTCCATGATGTCGAAAAACTCAAAACAATGGTGGCGCCTCGCATGGGGACGTTGCGCTTGATCGGCTTATTAATTGCGAGTGATGTTGGCCGCAAAATCCCGGCTAGTTGGCGGGCGCGAGTACGGCGGATGTTGGGTCGCAGCTACCTCTAGGAATTGGTTATGGTCGTCCATTTGATAAAATCAGCTCGGCGCACCACCGTCAGTTATGTGGCGACACCGCTTGTGGTGTCGCCGAATTATGCATTGGTGCGTGCACATTGGACTCGGCCAGCGGTAGACCTCGGCTACATACAATTTGCTCCTGGGGATATCCTCGATGAGCATTTTTATGTGGATAAATGGTATTCTATTTTCGCAGTGTATCAGTCAAGTGGTCATTTACGCGGTTGGTATTGTAATGTTTCACGCCCGGCGGTTATAACGGCTACGACGATTCAATCCCATGATCTCGAACTTGATTTATTTGTTAGCCCCGACTGCCAGCACGTACAACGCCTCGATATCGATGAATACGAGGCGCAACAATATCAAATTAAAGACCCAGGCACCTATCAGGCAGGCTGGGGGGCATTGGCGCAACTCGAAGCATTGGTGCAATCAGGGCGGGCACCGTTTGACATAAAGGACCGTTCATGAGCCAGACGTTGGGCATAGGTCTCGTTGGGTACGGGGCGATTGGTCGCTTGCATGCAACGGTGTTGCAATTGGTCCCGCAAATCTACCCGTCGCTGCAATTTCGTCCCCAGCTCCGAGCGATTTGT
Organism: Singulisphaera sp. GP187; assembly: GCA_943328915.2. GTDB lineage: Bacteria > Chloroflexota > Chloroflexia > Chloroflexales > Roseiflexaceae > UBA965. Next base: position 24,309 of record CALQBW020000007.1, read on the forward strand.
GCCGGCGGTCAGCGGAGTCAAGCCAATGCCTTTCGCGATTACCCCGATATCCCCCAAATCGAATTCCCCGCCATGTTGGCAGACCCGCAGATTGAGATAATCGCTATCTGTACACCGACAGGGGCACATGCGGAGCAAGTTCGCCTAGCGTTATCGGCGGGGAAGCATGTCATGTGTGAAAAACCATTGACTGTCGAACCTGCTATATCCGCGTCATTAGTCAACTTAGCCGCTACCCAACAACGGCTGCTCGTGCTCAATCACCACTTTCGGCGAATTCCTGCATTAGCAGAGGCTCAACGGCGAATTACACAAGGCCAAATGGGGGATGCGATAAGTGCCCACTTGCGCTACTTTCGGAGCAGTAATGTCCGAGCGGACCGCCCATTGACGTGGCGGTTTGCCGGTACCACCGGCGGGGTGTTGGTTGATTTAGGATCACATCTAATCGATTTATGCCATTTCTTGTTTCAAAGCCCAATCGTGCGTGTCCAAGCTGAATTGCGTACGGTCATTGCCGAACGCCCCGATGTGAACGGTGTGTTGACTACCGTTGAGAGCGATGATGTCGCGTGGTTGACCGCCCAATTGGCAAATGGAATGCGGGTGACCATCGAAGCTTCCAAAATGGTCCCCGGTGCCGCAGATGACATCCGTGTCGAGGCGTATGGCACTGCGGGGAGTATCGTTTTTGATATGCAAGCAGTAAATACCCTGCAAATGGGCACGGCAACTCATCCCGCCGCCATGCAACGCACGCAAATCTGGAATCAACAACAGCCTGCAGCGAACTTGCCGGGTGCAGAAACCCCAACGGGACTAATGGGGTGGCATGCTGCGGCATGGGAGTCGCTGTTGGCATCACTCGCTGGTGAGGTGCGAGATGTCTGTGATGGTGCGGCTGGCCTCTTGGTTGACCAAGTAATTACGGCGGCGCGCATGAGTGCTGCAAATGCAAATCAATGGTGTGAGGTGGTACGATGACTATTCCATACGGCTGGCAATCAGCAGCGCTTGATTGGTTAACTATTTGGCGTGACATGTATGACCGCGAGCGTGCCCAAGGCGAAGCAACCACCCATCCTGAAATGGTACGAAGCGCTGACCAATATGCGACGGTGGCAGCTCGTTTTGCCCGAAATGTGAAGCGTGTAACCCAACCAGATTTATTTATGCAGTGGCTGTTACCGCATCTCAATGCGGGTGATCGTGTCCTAGATATCGGCGCAGGGAGTGGTCGCTATGTGCCACCATTGACGGCAGCAGGGTGTGACGTGTTAGCTCTAGAACATTCGCCAGCAATGCGGGAACAGATTGATTTGCTTGTCCAAACGTTACATTTACCGCATGTCACCACGATTGCCGAAACTTGGCCGACCGCACAGCCAATCATCTGCGAGGTAGCTTTTGCGGCACATGTGTTGTATGCCGTCAGAGATATTGCGCCGTTTTTGATGGCGATGGATGCGGCCGCAACTAAATTATGTGCGGTGCTACTTGGATTGCGTCATCCGACGACAGCGGTGTTGCCATTGTGGCAGTCATGGCACGGTGCACCGCGCTTGCCGTTGCCTGCTGCCCATGAATGTTTGGCCGCCTTGGCGCAACTTGGTATCGCTGCCAACTTGACGATTCTCCCGGTGACCACCCCGACGAATTATGCGAGTGAAGCCGAGGCCGTTGCCGAGATGTGCTATCGTCTACGATTACCCTATGATGAATATCACACACAGCAAATTGCATCCCTCATCAAACGTGAGTGGAAGATGAGTGTTGGTGGCGAAGTGATTGTACCTGTATTACCACCGCCAAATTGCGTGATTTGGTGGCAACCAACGCATTCGACCGTGGTATAATAAATTTGCATTTAACGCAAATAGTGCGTGATGGTAGGTATAGTAAACTTTGGTATAAGCTTGGCGCCTCATAAATGTGATGGATGTTTACGTTGTGACATCGCTACAAGGCGATTGGGAATAGGCACGGTGGGTAGATAGATGGTAGGTACGGATTCACTCGCGTTGATTGCAGATGATATTCGTGGGTGTCGGGCATGCTCGCTGTGTGAGTCAGCCACACAGGCAGTGCCTGGTAGTGGTGCCGCAGATGCGCGGTTGCTGATTATTGGTGAAGCGCCAGGGGCGCATGAGGATGCAGCTGGTATGCCCTTTGTAGGCGCATCTGGCAAAGTCCTTGACAAATTGTTATTGTTGGCGGGATTAAATCGCGATACCTTGTTTATTGCAAATGTGGTCAAACATCGGCCACCGCAAAACCGCGATCCATTGCCTGCTGAAGTACACGCATGTGCGAGTTTCTTACAACGACAAATAGCAGTCATTAATCCGCTCTTCATTGTTCCATTGGGACGCCATGCCGCATCCCGTTGGATTCCACATATCAAGATTAGTGCCGCACATGGAGTGCCGCAACACATTGCAAATCACATCGTAGTACCGATGTTTCATCCGGCAGCGGCATTGTACCAACCAAGGAATATGGCAGCGTTGGAAACTGATTTTCTGTTATTAGGTGAATTGTATCGCACAGTATTGCATAACGCAGGCTAAAGAAAAGGAATTTGCATGATGAAAACATACCAACTATCGGCGACCGGACGACGGAACGTCTTGTTGTTAATGATTGGTGCATGGTTGATTTGGATTTTTGCCATTTGGACATTTCAGTCGACGTTAGCCATTAGTTATACCCCAGGGAAAATCCTTGATTCGTTACAAGCAGCGCTCGGGCAAGGGTTGACCGTTGATCGTACCGTTCCGGCTTTGTTTATGCTGGTATTAATGGTCGCTGCACCACTCACCATTTGGAATATAGCAATGGAATGGGTAGTGCGATATACACCTACCAGTGATGGATTGCGCTATGAAGCCTTTGGAATTAGTCTGTTGATTCCATGGAGCAACGTTAGTGATATTCGGGCAATCGATGCCGATAGTGACGAACCAAGCAACGAACTCCGACTTTCCAGCGATCCGAGTACCCAAATTCGCAACCCCGTGTTGCGTTTGTTGCATGTGCAAGCGTATGGGCGTGTGGTGTTGCCCTTGTATGCCGGGATAGAACACCGCGAAGAGTTAATCTCCGAAATTCGTCAATTGGCAAATTTGAATTGATTTGCCATTGTATTCATAATGTTTCATTTGGTTTTGTGTGACCAAATACCAATGGTGTTTGATTCATTCGGGATAGATGGCAAGTTGGCGTGATCATTCAGCATACGGTACTAGTGACCACGATCTGTACGGTAATACCGTTTGGAATAGCAATACGTGTAGTATAAGAAAGAAAGGAAGCAAGTCAACGATTTTTGGTAAACGCCTCTGCATGCCGTTTGGCATCAGAAGCTACCAAAGTGGTAAGAGCAATCTCACCAACAACGCGTTGATGTTGCATGTGAAATGACAAAACAGCGATTACGAGTAATCCCCTTGGGTGGTGCTGGAGAAGTTGGCCGGAATATGTGGGTGGTCGAATACGGCGAAGATATTGTAGTGTTGGATTGTGGCGTGATGTTCCCCGAAGCCGAAATGCTCGGTGTTGATTTGGTGTTACCGGATATCACCTATTTGCGCGAAAATATGCACAAGGTACGAGCAATTGTATTGACCCACGGTCACGAAGACCATATTGGCTCGTTGCCATATGTGTTGCCTGAATTGGGCTTCCCGCCAGTTTATGCGACACCGTTGACAGCAGGCATGGTCAGTCATAAATTAAAAGAGCATCGCTTGCTCGAACAAACCAAAATTCACCGCTTTGAAGCAGGCGACGAGTTGCGCGTTGGGATTTTCAAAATTGAAACGTTCCATGTGGCCCACTCGATTCCCGATACCGTTGGCTTAGCAATCAATACCCCTGCGGGGATTGCGGTCTATTTGACTGACTGGAAGTTTGACCATACCCCTGTGGATAAGCGCCCCACCGACATTGCGGCGATTACTGCGTTGGGGCAGCGCAATCCGGTGGTTTTGATTACCGACTGTGTTCGGGTTGAATCATCTGGGTTTACTCCGAGTGAACGCGTAGTTGGCGATTCACTTGATTCAATTTTCGCCACGGCACCTGGGCGGATTATTGTGGCAACCTTTGCGTCAAATATTTCTCGTGTCCAACAAGTGATAGATTCTGCCGAAGCCTATGGCCGCCGTTTGATGTTGGCAGGGCGAAGCATGGAAAACAACTTCCGGATCGCATTAGAACTCGGATATCTGCGCATCCAACCAACCACACTCGTGCGCGGGAGCGAAGCGGCAACGTTGCCCGATGATCAAGTTGCGGTAATGTGTACCGGCAGTCAAGGTGAACCAATGGCAGCCCTCGCGCGTATGGCGAACCGTGATTTCCCCCATTTGCGCATCAAACAAGGGGACAGCGTGGTGGTTTCTGCCTCACCGATTCCTGGCAACGAAGTATCGGTATCACGGGTGATAAACAATCTTTTCCGAATCGGCGCCGAAGTAATTTACGGCAGCGAAGCCAAGGTCCATGTGTCCGGCCATGCCGCTCAAGAAGAGCTCAAAATGCTCCTCGGGATGTTGCGTCCTCAGAACGTGATTCCCTTCCATGGCGATTACCGCCATATGGTGCTATACCGGAAGCTGGCAATCGGGATGAATATGGGCTACAACATGGAAAATGTATTTGTGCTCGAAAACGGTTCGGTGATGGAATTTGGCCAAAACTTTGCCAAAATTGTCAATAAAGTACCTGTGAATTACATTTATGTCGATGGAAACACGGTTGGCGATGTCAGCCAAATCGTCGTTCGTGATCGCCAACTCTTGTCGCGCGATGGCGTGATGATTGTGGTGGTAACCATTGACCGCCACAGTGGCGAATTGGTCGGCGGCCCTGATGTGTTATCACGGGGATTCGTCCAAGTGCGTGATGCCGATACGCTTATCGATTCGACACGCAATGTCGTCCGCAAGATTTTGCAAAAAACCAATGATCAAACCGAAGTCGATGCTGCGTTTGTGATACGCAAAATCAAAGACGCTGTCGGTGATCATTTGTTTGAACAAACCCGTCGCCGCCCCGTCGTTTTGCCGATTGTCACTGAAGTATAACGCTACGCGATGTCATTTCGGGGCAGGACCTATTGGTCCTGCCCCGATTTTTATAGACGATTCGTTGGTGGCGTAGTGAAGACGACAGGCATTGTTTTGAGACGCTGATACAGTCGTTGGCGGAGATCGTGTACGCGTTCCTGGAATGCCGCAGTATGGATGTCATCAGTCCACATGATCGACGCGTCTTCGCCATTATCTGTATAATAGCGCTTCCGTTCTCCTTGATGGCGGAATCCAAATTTCACATATAAATTTTGGGCAGAAATATTAGAGACGCGAACTTCAAGGGTCAACTGTTGAGCTTTGAGAGCGTACGCTTGATCAATTAATGCCAACATCAACAATTCCCCGATTCCTTGGCGGCGATAATCAGGGTGTACGGCAATGGTGGTGACATGCCCGTCGTCGAGGCTTAGCCAAATTCCTGCATGCCCAACAATCGGCAGTCGATGTGTTACAAGTGGAATGACAGGTCTGAGCCAGCGATTAGTGAAGCGTTTGAATGCTGATTGTGGGGTGATGTCAGGATTAATGGGGGTTTGAGGTGACATTCGAACCACGACATAGCGACTATGGTGGGGTGCATTCAGCTCATTCGTGTAGGTCGCAGTAGACCATTGGTATGGGAAGCTCAGTCCGTCTATTGCATGAACTTCAGGTAAATCGTCGACCTGCATATAATCAATAAAAAAATACACCGTGATTACTCCACAGTTATAGTGTCATGGGTATCGCACCACAAAAAAACACACATCAGCACCACTGGCGCTGATGTGTGTTTTTGGACAAATGTCATTTGATTACTGTTGCAGATTCAGCTTGTATGAATTCTTTGTACGCGCCATCTCGCCCAAAATTCCCACCGCTTTGGAATGTTCCAGTAATTTCAACTTTGCCCCATACAAAACTATTGTTTGGGCCGATGGTGAGTTCAGAAGATTTGTCGGGGGGGAATCCTTCCATCCAGATTATTTTGCCGACCGGTTGCGGGCTTGAACCATCTTCTTCGGTTGAAATGCCTTCAGCTAATACATAAATAACTGAATTCCAGAAATAATAACCCTGGGTCGTAATTTTTTTGCCATTATACTCACTCGATTTGTCGACGAGGTCAAATAGTGATATTTTGCCGTCAGCAAGTGCAGTATTGCTGATGCGTTGTTCGTTCCGTTTGATTTGTTCGATGACTTCCGCTTTACTTACGGCAATTTGGTACTTGTAGTTCTTGTCAGGGCCAAATGTGCCGGCTTCAAGCTTGCCGGTTATTTTTACAAACCCATACGTGGCATCGCCGGGGCGATGTAAATTAAAGACGACATCTTCAGGAATCTTGTCGACCCATACTGCATCGCCCAACGCTTGGGCATCGAGCCCGTTGTCTAATGTGCTGACGCCAGCTGCAAGGATCGATAATGGCTTTTCGCCTGGTTTGGCCAAATATGCGCCAGCAACGGTAATATCTTTGCCTACGTATTTATCGTAGGCTGCCGTTACATCAGCAATATGCAATGTATTGTCACCAAGCAATCCACAGCTGGTGGAGAGCGAAAGAAAAATCATCAATACTATGATGCGGCGAAGATATCCAACCATGCGAAACCTCATAATGGCTACAATATTGTTGAAAACATAATAGCACAATTTCAGAAGTTTGTGACATTCGTAAACGAGGTTGGACGTCGCTGGTGGTGAAAAAAATTGCAGTGAAGACTCTAATTATGATGCGTCTCGTAATGTGTTTAAGGGAAATTTGGTGTATTTTTTACTTACCATGCGGTATCTGAAAAAATTAGGAATTCCCTTATATAATAAGGCGATTTTCAATAACCGATTCCATTAAGTTTGAGATTGAAACTGAAATTTGACTGTTTTCGAGAAAGAAGAAATGGGATAATATAAATATTTCGCAAATGAAATGGTTAAAGCGTGCTGTTGTACGGTTATTTCACGCTGCCTTCTGATTATTTTCCCCATGCAACTGTGTATGCAATAGTAGCGATATTTGCACAATGGAGAAGATTGACAGCTTGGTTTTGCAGAACACTTGTTATCCTTAGTGGTTTAATTAATTTAAAACCGAAAGTATTCTGTCAAACGAAATTGTTGAGACCTCTCCAACTGTACGTTTTTGTAAGGATATTTAGGGGTATGTCAGTGAGATTCACCAGTGTGTAATGTGCGGGACTCCATGGTATAATAAACCATCATATTTTGCTGGGATGTTGAGAGGTTTTATGGTCGAGCACGTGGCAATCAAAGGAGCCCGCGGTGGACTGCGCGTGGTCGTTAATGACATATGTTCCTGGGATGATGCATTTGCTGCGATTCAACACCAGCTTGCCCAAGGGGCAAATTTGTTCCAAGGTATGAGCGTTTCGTTTGATATGGGCGCGCGTGTCATTGACAGCAAAGAAATGCAATCATTGTATACGGTGTTGCAAACCTATCAATTGACGACTGCCGATATTCAGGCTGATTCAAATACGGTGCGGCAATTTGCGCGAGAGATAGGGTTAGTAGCCAAACCACGCAGTACCACCCAGGCTCTGAGGATAGAATCCGCTACGCCAGCGCCGATATTGATAAAAAATTTACGTTCTGGCCAAGTCCACAAACATCTACATGGCGATTTAACGTTACTAGGTGATGTGAATGCCGGTGCCGAATTAATCGTTTCCGGGAGTTTGGTGGTGTTTGGACGGGTACGCGGATTAGTTCATGCCGGTGCACTCGGGGATCGTAGTGCTATTATCTGCGCAATCGAATTGGCAGCGACGCAAATTCGGATTGCCGATGTGCGAGCACGTGCTCCCGAGCAAGATGGCAATCGCCACCCCGAAATCGCCTGTATCGAGGATGACCAAATTATTGTCCATTCGTGGGAAGAATACCGTCGTTAATGCTGAGTCTGCAATATCGTGTACGCTGTGAGAGGATTCTGGTATGGCTAAAGTCATTACAATTACATCAGGTAAAGGTGGGGTGGGCAAAACGACCTCAACTGCAAATCTTGGTACAGCATTAGCCGGGCTTGGGAATAAAGTCGTTGTTGTGGACGCAGATATAGGGTTGCGTAATTTGGATGTGGTTTTGGGGCTTGAGAACCGAATTGTCTATGATTTGGTTGATGTTATTGAAGGCAATTGTCGCTTGCGGCAAGCCCTCATCAAAGACAAACACGAAGCTGAACTCTATCTGCTCCCTGCCGCGCAAACGCGTGACAAAGATGCCGTCACCCAAGAAGAAATGATTGACCTTGTCAATCAACTCCGTGAAGAATTTGATTTTGTATTGATTGATAGTCCGGCTGGGATTGAAAGTGGTTTCAAAAACGCCATCGTCGGTGCAGATGAAATCATAATCGTCACCACCCCCGAAGTGTCAGCAGTCCGCGATGCCGACCGAATTATTGGATTGTGTGAAGCATACGAAAAACCGCAACCACGACTGATTTTGAATCGATTACGACCAAAAATGGTACGTAATGGTGATATGATGAGTGTTGAGGATGTATTGCAGATTCTCGCGATTGAGTTGATTGGTATCATTCCCGAAGACGAAGATGTCATCACCGCTACCAACAAAGGTGAAGTGCTTGTGCTTGATAAGAAATCACGCACAGGCAAATGCTACATTGATGTTGCACGCCGAATCAACGGGGAAGCAGTTCCCATTGAACCAATCGAAGATAATGCGAGTTTGATTGAACGCTTATCCAACATGTTTCGCGGTGGGCGTTAAACATTCATGGATTTCTCCAAAGGAGTGGTGCTATGAGTTTTTTTAATCGCAATAATAAAGGATCTGCGAGCGTCGCACGAAATCGTCTATTGACGGTGCTGTTGCATGACCGTGTGAAATTGACGCCAGATATGATCGAACGTCTCAAAATTGAATTGTGTGATGTGATCCGACGCTATTTGCCGTCGATTGACCCTGCCACAATCGATATTGCTGTCACCCAGACTGAAAACAATACCGACCAACTCGAAACGCGCATTCCGCTGGGACGGGTCCGGAACAGGTAAAAATATCCGATTTTGATTTTTAATACTAGGATGGGGTTTGCATGCATCTACCTCCGGTAACAATCCATTTTTCGGCGCGCCTAAAGTGGTTTGCCGTGCTTTTCGTTTGTGTGTTTGCGTATGTAATCTATACCGTTGTCCATGATGTAGCGATGGTTTTCTTTGGGGCAATTATCACCGCATATATATTTTATCCGGTGGTCACCTGGATGACTCGTTTTCTGCGGGGCTCGCGATTGTGGGCTACAGTGATTTTGTTTAGCGTGATCGCACTCCTGTTGACGTTTGCCATCCAAAATTTCGCAACGCGTCTAGCCCTGCAAATTGAATCGTTCCACCAAGATTTGCCTCAAATTATGGCCCAACTCGAAGCCCAACCAGTGGTAGTGCTAGGAATGCCTATCGATGTGAGCGGCGAAATCAAAAAAGCCCTGAGTGGTGTAGTATCTACACTACCCGAAGAAGGACCGCATTTGTTTGTGGGCTTCATCGAAGGGTTTTTGCACACGTTGGCGTTTATGATTACCACGTTTTATTTGTTGCTTCACGGGCGACGTTTGGTACATCAAATCGCCCAACTCGTTCCTGCCGTGCATCGTGATGAAGTGCGCTTTGTGATGTTGCAAGTGCATACAATTATGAGTGGGTATATCCGCGGAACGTTGTTACTCATCCCCATCATGGCAGTGCTGACAAGCATATCATTGTGGTTCCTCGGTGTCGATTATGCCATTGTAATTGGGATTGTGAGTGGCGTTGTTGAGATTTTGCCGATTGTGGGTCCATGGTCGGCAGCGGCATTTGCAGTGACGATGGCGATATTCCAAAACCCTATGCCAATTAGTGACTCTGTGGTAATCGTGGCAGGCACCATTGGTGGGCTTTATTTGGGATTGCGCATGTTCGAAGATTACGTGATTATCCCGGCAGTGGTTGGTCCTGCCGTTCATTTACATCCGATCCTCGTGATTGCTGCTATTTTGGCAGGGGCGGCAGTTGGTGGCATATTAGGGCTCTTCCTGGCCATTCCTGTGACTTCGGTCTTGCAATACCTGTTGCGCTGGCTCTATGCCAAATTGATGGATGACCCCATCTTGCCTACTGCGCAACCGACCAAACACTGATGCTGATGCAGGCGCACCCACACAAAAAATCCCCCGCCGGCAATTGCCGACGGGGGATTTTGATTGAGTGATTACTCAGTTTTAATACTGATATTACGGAAGCCAGCATCGACATAGATGACTTCACCCGTTGTTGCGGACGACAAGTGGCTAGCCAAAAAGAGGGCAGTGTTACCGACATCTTCTTGGGTGACGTTGCGCCGCAACGGTGCCACTCCGGCAAATGATTTGAGCAAATCTTTAAAGCCTGCGATCCCGCTGGCAGCCAAGGTGCGGATGGGACCGGCGCTGATGGCGTTGACGCGGATGTTTTGCGGACCGAGGTCGCTGGCCAAATAACGCACACTGGCTTCGAGGGCAGCCTTGGCCACACCCATCACGTTGTAGTTTTGGGCAACTTGCTGTGAGCCGTGGTAGGTCATGGTGATAATCGAGCCACCGCTGTTGATGAGTGGGCGGGCGGCTTTGATAACGCCGGTCAACGAATAGACGCTGATATCCATGGCGATATGGAAGCCTTCGCGCGTGACGTTTAGATAATCACCATTGAGTTCGTCTTTTTTGGCAAAAGCGACAGCATGAATCAAAATATCAAACGTACCCCAGACTTCTTTGACGCGGGCAAACAGATTGGTGATGTCGCTATCGCTGGCGACGTCGCAGGGTTCCACAAATGTGGTGCCTAGGCTGGCTGCCAATGGGCGCACGCGCTTTTCGAGGGCTTCACCGACAAAGGTGAAGCAGAGCGCAGCCCCTTCGGCATGTAGGGCTTTGGAGATACCCCAAGCGATGGAATTGTCGTTGGCCAAGCCCATAATCAGGGCACGTTTGCCAGTCAATAAACCCATAGTGATTACTCCTCTGTTACATAAACATGCAGACATATGCAAGCTACCAGTTGCGCATGGTGCGCAACTGGTATGGGGTTAACGGACGGGCATCTGGAGGATTTCGTCGATGAAGCCGTAGTCTTTGGCTTCTTGGGGAGTCATGAAGCGGTCACGGCTGAAGTCGCGCGTTATTTCTTCGGGGGTGCGGCCAGTGTCGTGAGCCAACAAGCCATTGCCAACGCTCTGGATGCGCAATAACTCTTGGACCATGCGCTCCACGTCGGGGGCATAGCCTTGGGCGCCGCCGCCCGCAGGATGGAAGTGGATGGTGGAGTGGGGCAAGGCGTAGCGCTTGCCTTTGGTACCGCCAGCCAACAAAATCGTCGCCATACTCCCTGCCCGCCCGATACATACTGTATTCACATCGGGGCTAATGATGTGCATGGTGTCATAAATGGCTAATCCGTCACGGACGCTGCCACCTGGGCTGTTGATATAAAACCAGATGTCACGCGTGGGGTCTTGGTGTTGCAGGTACAACAATTGGGCAACGATGGATGAGGCAACATCATCGTCGATTTCGCTCCCGAGCATGATGACACGCTCTTGAAGCAATCGTGAAAACAAATCCCAACCGCGTTCGCCGCGGGGAGTGCGTTCAACAACACTGGGTACAATTGGCATTTTTTACTCCTTGTGTGGGCCGCAAGTTAGACTTGTTGCACCATGAAGTATACCATTTTTTGTCCACTCTGGGCGCACCGACACCACTGTCTTACAAATTCACAGTGCGCTACGCCAGCAGCGTAGCGCACCAAGTGGGTCAGCTCTGGTGTAATTTAAGCTCGCTCGTAGACAACATTGCCGCCGAGGACGGTCATCGTGACCTTGATGTTGATGATATCGTCGTCGCTACAGGTCAAGTAGTCACGATCAAATACCGCCATGTCTGCGAGCATACCAGGCATCAATACGCCCTTGAGGTGCTCTTCACGGGTCAACCAGGTGGGGCTGGCCGTGTACGAACGCAACGCCTCCATGCGGCTAATCGCTTCTTTGGGGGCGATAACCGTGCCCTTGTGGGTTTTGCGGGTGACGAGGCTATAAAGGCTGATAAACGGATTGTAATGGAAGGTGCTGGGTATGTCGCTCGAGGCAATCATAGGTATGCCCCTTTTGAGGTATGTTTTGGCGGGCTTGTATTCGTGCGCCAATTCTTCACCGACATCGCGGAACAAATCGTCGCCTTCGAAGTAGATGAAGGTGGGTTGAATCACGGCGCCGATTTTGTATTTGGCCATGGCATCGAGCGATTCTTCGCTAGCGAAGTAGGCATGGATAATGTTGTGGCGGTGGTCGCGCGGATTGGCGGCCACGGCATCAGCAAACGCCAAGGCTGATTCGTGGTGGGCACGGTCACCGATCGCATGAATGCCGATATCCCAGCCCAAATCGTGACCACGCCGGAAGTAGCGCCGCAAATCAGCGGGGTCGAGACGGTTGAAGTCCCTCACGACACTTTCGCCCACAAACGGCTTAAACATCCATGCCGTGCGGCTGGAGGTACCGCCGTCGACTGCCATCTTGAGGGCCGTGAGGCGGAGCATTTCGTCACCAAGGCCACTCCAAAGTCCCAGGTTAGCGGCGCGGTCGTCGAGCTCAGCTTCGATTTCTTCTTCGCGGAAGCCGTGCCAAGACGGCATCAACGAAGTGCGGACTTTCATTTTGCCGTAACGATGGGCTGCCATGTAGGCCCGCATTTCCCAGGGGTACAAGCCGGGCTCTTGGATGCTAGTGATACCGTATGACAAATAGGTGGTGCTGGCTTTTTCGATACCGGTCACCGCTTGATCTTCGGTGACGGCGGGGAGGAGATTGCGCACCAACAATTTGGCCGCAGCCCGCAAAATTCCGTTGGGGGTGCCGTCAGGGTAGCGTTCGATCGAGCCACCGGCGGGGTCGGGGGTGGTGGCATCGACGCCGGCGAGGCGCAAGGCCACGCTATTGACGGTATCCATATTAAAAAAACGTTTAAGCAACACGGGGTGTTGATCGGTGGCTGCGTCAATATCAGCTCGGGTCGGTACACGGTTTTCGACGAGGAATGATTCATTCCAGCCTTCGCCGATAATCCACTGCCCTGGTGGGGTGTTTTTGGCGGCAGCAGCCACCAAATCGCGCATTTCACCAAGCGATTTACAATCGTCGAGCGAAATGCGGGTCATTTTGATTCCTACTTCGAGCATATGATTATGTGAATCATTGAAGCCCGGGATGACCGTCGCCCCGTTGAGGTTTATTTTTTTGGTGCCAACACCGGCTAACGGCAAAATCTCGAGGTTACTCCCGGTTGCCACGACACGACCATGTAAACAGGCAATCGCTTCAACAATGGGTTTGGTCGGGTCGAGGGTGATGATTTTGGCATTGTGGATGATAAGATTGGGGGCAAATGACATAGTGCATGGCTCCTTTGCTAAGCAACAAGTTTGGCGGCATCTTCAGCGATGCGCGATGCGGATTTTTGATTGGCGGGATCTATGAATCGCGTTGATACCATCGTGACAATGGCAAATACCGCGGCAATCATGAAGGGAATCTGGTAGCCGTAGAAATTGAGAATATACCCGGTGGCGAGTGGCACCGCAATCGCCGCCACGTGTTGCATCGTCAATCCCATCGCAATCGTCGGTGCAATGTCGGCATGCGAGGCAACTTTACGCAGGTACGTGTTCGCACCTATCCACGAAATAGGGAAGATGATACTGTAAATGGTATAACACCCAACCAAAACCCACAGATTGTCTACAAAGGAATAACCGACGAGGGCCACTACATACAACACATTCGCCGCAGCAAGCATGGGGCGCTCGCCAATGCGATCAATCAGGTTGCCAACATGTTGCCCAATCAAGGTGTTGACCAAATTGACGGCAATCAAAATAATCGTGAGATGGGTCACATCAAGGCTGTATTTGTGGGCGAGTACCCACAAGCCAAACGAAAAGAAAATCTGCTGGCGGCCACCATCGAGTAAATTGAGCATGTAATAAAACCGATAATCTTTGTTGTAAACCAATGGTTCACGTTTGGCGGTGACCGTATGGGGCAACCCATCGCGCAGACTCGGGAAGCTGAAAATTGCAATTCCTGCACCTGCTGACGCCAAACCAGTCAACCAAAAAGCCGAGGCAAAATTGAGGATTTTGAGATAAAACCCAATTGCCATCAATACCATCGCCACCAACCCGCCCAAGTTCCCCAAGGCACCGACATGCCCCAATATACCCCCCGATTTGTCTTCGGTGGTAACACTCATAGCCATGGCGTGTTGGGTTTGCAACCAGGTGTGATAGCCCATAGAGCTCAAAATTACCCATGGAGTCACGGTGGCAAAATCGGTGGCAATGCTAAACAAGGCATACCCGACCGCTAGTGTCATCAATGCCAAGGTGGTCAGTCGTGGTAGCGACAATCGGTAAAACAGCGCCGTCAAAAAGATAATCAAAAACCCAGGTATTTCACGGATGGCCGTTATATACCCAAATTCCGATCCTTGCAGATGGAGCTGGTTTTCAAAAAAATTGGTGACCACGGCTTGCTGGCCAGACATTGCGAAACTCGCAAGAATGGTGGTCAACGTGATGAGCCACAAGCCCTGTTTGGCTTCAGGGCTTCGTAGTGAACTCTGCATTATTAGTTATTCTCCGTACGGTGAAAAATTTCAGCCATCGGCATATTGAAGCGCTCGCCCAGTTCAACGGCCCAGTCATGCATGCGTTTGTCGAGTTCGGGGTTCTCCGCACCCACTTGACTGGCGTGGGCATGCAGCGCGCTCAGCTTTTGGGCAAACACTGCACTAATATCGATGGCTACGTTGGGTTGGGGCGTGCCCACGATGAAAATCTCTTTGACTTTGTGGGGCAACAAACCTTCTTCGGTCATCAATTCAGGGAAGTCCCATGGGTTTTGTGAGGCGGGGTAGAGGGCCGCCAAAGTTGCTACTCCGGCAGCCATATGGTCTGGGTGGTAGCGGGCAATCCCCAACGGCGTGCCCCAAAGGCGCTCGGGCGATTGGCAAATTACCCGTGACGGCTTGTAGGTGCGTAACACTCGCACCAAATCCTTGCGCAGTTGCAAGGTAGGGTAGAGCCGCCCGTCGGGGTAATCGAGGTGGATGACCCCTTTGAGCCCCAAGCGCCGCGCCGACTCTTGCTGTTCGGCTTTACGAGTATCGACGGTTACTTGGCGGGCAGTAGCGCTGAGGTCCGTGGCATCATCAGAGCCCCCCGCCGAGGCGTCGGTGATGACGCAGATGTAGGCGTCGTAGCCTTCGTTCATCCAGGTGAGCAAGGTGCCAGTACAACTGAATTCGGCATCGTCGGGGTGCGCCATGATCGATATAGCGACCGGTTTGGGTTCGTTTGTCATCGTGCTATTGCTTCTTCATATATGGTTCGAGTAACAGCGATAATTGGGCACGGCGTTCGGCCGGAATAATGTCAGGTTTGGTCATTATCGCCATCGCGAGGGCATGATGGGCTGGGCTATCAAACCCGCTGGCAATGCGTGGGATGGCTTGGCGGATGATTTCTTGAGCCATGCTGGAATTGGCATGCATGGTGGCAATCACCGTCTCGACGGTGACGGCATCATGATCAGGGTGCCAGCAATCATAATCGGTGACCAGTGCGAGCATGGCATAGGCCAACTCAGCCTCGCGGGCCAATTTTGCTTCGGGGATTGCCGTCATGCCGATTAGGTCAAAGCCACGCCGGCGGTTTTCGTTGCTTTCGGCCAACGTCGAAAACTGCGGTCCTTCCATGCAGACATACGTCCCGCCACGATGAAAGGTCGCACCGGCGGCAGTGGCGGCTGCGGCGAGGCGGTCGGACAATTCGCCATCAAATGGTTTGTCAAACGGCACATGTGCCACCACCCCCTCGCCAAAAAACGTACTGGGGCGGATGCCTTTGGTGCGGTCATACAGTTGGTCGGGGATGACGACATGCCCAGGCACATAATCGTCACGCAGACTGCCTACCGCACTGACCGCAATCACGTATTTGACCCCCAGCATGCGGAAGCCGTACATGTTGGCACGGGCCGGCACTTCACTAGGGCTAAGGCGATGACCGACTCCGTGGCGTGGCAAAAAAGCCACCCGCGCCCCTGCAATCGTCCCTATCACATAGGCATCACTCGGCTCTCCAAAGGGTGTGGTGAGCCGTACTGTTTCGACATCACTCAGCCCAGGCATGCTATACAGACCGCTACCGCCGATGACTCCAATCACCGCATGTGTCATCTATTCCTCGTTACTTGTTATATGCTCATTGACATGTAAGTAGCACTATTCTATACTGCATTTACCGTTCTGTGAAATTAAAAGAACGTGTTTTTTACCAAAGAAGACCGATGATGACCACTTCACAATTCCACGTACCTGATATTTCGTGCGATCACTGCGTGCGCGCCATCACCAACGAAGTCAAAGAAATCGCCGGCGTCGCTACCGTCACCGTCGACATTCCCACCAAAATGGTGACGATTGGGCATGACAACGTCGCCCAACCCGCCATGATTGCAGCGATCAACGAAGCCGGGTTTAATACGGTTGAAGCGGTGTAGAGCCGCAGAATGCTGCGGCTTCACCATATTCATCACCCCAGCCCCAACGGGGCCGTATTTGATCGCACAGGGCAACGCCCTTGCGTATGGTAGTGGGGATTTTGTGCGCGGTGCGCGCGAATCATTACCCTAGCCCCAACGGGGGGTATTTAATGGCGCAGGGCAACGTCCTTGCGAATAGTTGTCGCCATCTAGCGCATTCCCAAATCATCAGCCTATTAGGGGCGATTACGCTGCGGAGCTACATCATGACCCGTGCGCATCTGACTGGTGCGTGCGGGTCATGACGTACGTGGCGAAATCCAAAAGCACATAGATGTGGGTGGTAATTACGGCCCGCAAAATGTCAGTGTTGAGTTTGGTATATTCATGTACCAAAATATTCCGAAATCCGACCATTGCCACCAGTGATTGATACATCGGTTGCGTAATAATTTTGGCTGTATAGAGAATTGTAAAGCTTTCGCGACTTTCTTTGGGTACCCCTAATTTTCGCATGCGAATTACGCGATTCGCTATATCGATCGATAATTCACATGCCCGTTGCACATTTAGGATGACCGCGTCTTGAAGAAGAAAATCTTCGCTAAATGCCAAGCTACTCGGACGGGCTATGTAGTTTTCGATTTGCTGAATGCAACGTTCAACACTAATCCGTTTTTGCAAAAGCACATCATCGACGGTCATAAAACCTCCCACTTTGCAGGCCAGCAGTGGTAATTTCGGCGCGTTCTTGCTGAATTTTTTGATAAAACGCACAAACCAACACTTCAAACAAATCGGTTTCGGAGCGGGCTGGGTCTGCGATGCGGCGCCCATGCTCGATGATTTCAAATTGCAAAATTGTATTGGCACTGCGCAAATCAATCAAGTCGACATCCCGCTGGGCTATCAGTGCGAGCTGTTGTTGGAGTGCAATGAATTGGTCGCACGGAGTCTGACTATCGTGGGGTAACAAGAGCGCAATATCGATGTCGCTGGCAGGATGTTGGTAGGCCGTGCCAAACGACCCAAACAAATAAATTGCTTGGGTCAATGGCAGTTGCTGCATGATTGCGGTGACGATGTCATTTTCCATAATGTGTGTGACTCGGGCGATTACCGTTGCCCGTAATTGGGTGCTTCTTTGGTGATGGTGATGTCGTGGGGGTGACTTTCGGTCAAACTGGCCATCGAGATGCGGATAAAGCGTGATTTGACTCGTAATTCCTCGATGTCTTTGGCACCAGTATAGCCCATGCCTGCGCGCAACCCACCCACCAATTGAAAAATAGTGTCGCCCAGTACCCCTTTGAATGGTACGCGCCCCACAATTCCTTCTGCGACCAATTTGCGTCCTTCGCGAGTGTTTTGGAAGTAACGTTCGCCGCCGCCTTGTTGCATGGCATCGAGCGACCCCATGCCGCGATACATTTTGTACGAACGACCTTCGTACAAAATCGTTTCGCCTGGGCTTTCTTCGGTACCGGCAAACATTGAGCCCATCATGACGGTATGGGCACCGGCAGCGATTGCTTTGGCGATGTCGCCGCTATAGCGGATGCCACCATCGCCGATGACTGGGATCCCAAAGCGATCGGCCACCTTGACACATTCCGAAATGGCGGTAATTTGCGGCATCCCGGCGCCACTCACTACCCGCGTCGTACAGATGCTACCGGGGCCTTGGCCGACCTTGATGGCATCAACGCCACGCTCACACAAAGCCCGCGCTGCGTCGCCTGTCGATATATTGCCGGCAATTAATTGCACATGAGGGAAGTGATTCCGCACGGTTTCGATGCTTTTGAGCACTCCCGCCGAATGCCCGTGCGCGGTGTCGATACACAGCACATCGACGCCTACTTTGACCAATGCTTCGGCGCGTTGGATGTAGTCGCCACCCACGCCGATGGCTGCACCTACCCGTAAGCGCCCCTGCTCATCTTTGCATGAATTCGGGTATTCAATTTGCTTCATGATATCTTTGACGGTAATCATTCCTGACAAGCGCCCGTTGCGATCCACCACCAGCACCTTTTCGATGCGGTGTTTATGGAGCAATTCTTTTGCTTGTTCCAGAGTCGTCCCTTCGGGCACCGTCACCAGGTCTTCGCCGGTCATGAGTTCACTAATCGGGCGGGTACGGTCGGTCTCGAAGCGTAAATCACGGTTTGTGACAATTCCTACCAGATCACCATTTGACGTGGTAATCGGGATGCCCGAAATGCGGTAATCGGCCATCATGTCGAGGGCATCGCCGACTGTGCGATCGTGTTGCATGGTGATAGGGTCGGTAATCATCCCGTTTTCCGAGCGTTTGACTTTACGTGCCATTTCGACTTGGTCGTCAATCGTTAAGTTTTTGTGGATAATCCCCATGCCACCTTCACGCGCCATGGCAATCGCCAAGCGGTGCTCGGTGACCGTGTCCATAGCGGCACTGACCAGAGGTATATTCATGCGAATCCCCCGTGTCAACCAAGTACTGACATTGGTTGCCGATGGCAACACGTCGGATGCTGCCGGGATTAGGAGTACGTCGTCGAACGTCAAGCCTTCGCGGGCAAATTTGTCATCCCAATCGATTGTCACAACCCCTCCCTGATGTGTAAAGTACTCTCCCAAAAATGTTCCTCCCATGATACATGAGGGTGCATCGGTCGTCAATGAATCAACACGTGTTGGTACAGATACGTGCGTTATTTCTCATTTTACAAAAAACACTCCCGCGCATCGTGAATAAGTGACCTACAGATTGCGCATCCGCGCCCCAGTGATGCCGGCGCGCATATCGCGCCCGAATCACCAAGCCCCCCGCAGAAACCGCCGGTGCAACACGCACCGCATTGTGTACAATGGATATATCGTTTTGACGGATTGAGGCACGCCTATGGCACTCGACGTAATGCTCCTCGCCAACCAAGTCCGCGACATGACCAAACTGGTGGTCGATGGCGCCAGCGAGCGCCGCCGCCGGCGCCTGATGGTACAACAAACCATCGACAAACATGTAGGCCACGAATCCCACTGGAACGATGCCGTCGCCCTCGGTGAGCGCGCTGCCTGGTTGATGGCCCAAGCCATTGAACCATTTGACACCAAGCGCGACCTGCCCGTTGTCCCCAGCGACTACGCACTCGTGGCCACCGACGGCTCCCAGCTCGATGTCGAACGCCACGGTATGGCTGTTTGCTACCTCATCAACATCGGGCGAGTTTTTTTGCAATACGGTACCACCCCCAGCGCCGTGCTCCAATCGCAACCAGCCCTCAGCTACCGTGACGACGAGCTCTATATCAGCGATGGCATGCGCCGCATCGCCATCGAAGGCCAGCTCCTCAATGCCAAACGCGATGCCCAAGAAGGCATCGTGCTGGCCGAATTAAGTGCTAAATATCTGACTAACAGTCTGCCGTCTATCGCACTCCAAGACGGTACATTGATGCGTTGGAATCTCGCCAATGCAGACGATATCGTGCAAACCACGCTCCTCGATCCCTACTTGGCCGCCCTCGACCAACTCAAGGCCCAAGGCATCCCGGTGGCGTCGTATATCAGTCGGCCACGCTCGCCCGAAATGATGGGCATGGTGCGCATGATGCTCTGCCCCGACGTATCTGTCGCCACAAAAAAAGGCGCCAACTGCGATCGCTGTAGCGATGTGGCAGCCGGGCGCCAACCGTCGTGCACCCCCTGCAATGACTTGGCCGATGCCGATATTTATAGTGAGCGCTTGGCCGAGGGTCAACGGGGCCCGATTTATTTGTCGATGGCGCGTGCCAATCGCGCATTGTACCGCGAACACGCCATTCACTTTTTTTATCTGCGGGTCGGCAACGAAATCGCCCGCGTCGAAATCCCCCAGTGGGTCGCCACCGACTCCCAGTTGTGCGACCGCGTGCACGCCCTCATTTATGATCAAGCCATGCGCGGCCAAGGCTACCCCATCGCACTAGCGCGGGCCCACGAGCAAGCCGTGGTCAAAGCCAGCGACCGCCGCATCTTCCTCGATATGGTGACGCAAATGCTCCAAAAAAGTGAATTGCCGGCGCTCAATTCGCGCAAACGCGACAGCAAAGAGTTCCAGCCGTTGTAGCCGCCGCAGCAGGCTGCGGCTCTACAACGGCTACATCATATCATCCACGTCGCAGGCGTTGGGTCATACGTGCATAAAACGTACTCGGCGAATAGACCCTTGCA
>CALQBW020000008.1 GCA_943328915.2 Singulisphaera sp. GP187
CGCCAACAACGGTGGCGCGGGGTATTCGAGAAGGCCACGTTGCCAGTGGCTGGTTGTTGGCCAAAGGCACTGGCCACGGTGGCACGCACTGCTGCAATATCGGGGAACTCATCGAGGTCGATGTAGTAGGCACGCATGACATCGTAATCCAACAGCGCCCCGGCGGCATGTACAAAATGATAGCGCAACGACGAACGCCCACTCTGTCGTTCACCAAGGAGCAACGCCGGTGTGCGTCGTTCAAGGATTTGACAGAGTTGGTTCAATTCGCTCCAACGACATACGAAATATTCATGGGTACGAATTATTTCTGCAGCAAATGGTGGCATATGTACCCTAATATTCCCAGCGAAAGATACGGCTGCATGCTTGCTATTCCCAAAATCCCAAAAACACTGTGTCGCTGAGATTCTACGATATAATACCCTGTGTACACCACAGGTGGTGGCATACACAGGGAGGAACCATGACATCAAATCAAATCGAAGCCAGTGTGGCGACGTTTTTTTTTAGTTTATTGATTATCAGCGGCGTCGTATATACCCTTAGTTTGCGGTTTCATTTCGTGTTCCCATGGGTATTCATGCCAATCGGTGCCCTGGTTATCACCGGCGTGGTTATTTGGCGAGCTCGCGCTCGCCGCGGTGCATCGCCAAAAGATCCCCAACCACCGCAAACCCCGTAGCCACGCCACCGGCACCCGCACCGATGATGGTTACATCACCCAGCAAATCAGTCGTGTAGGTCAACGCATTGGTCGCACCTGCAGCACCTGCCAAAGGATGCGTGACCGCCAAGCGCATCGGTTGGACTGATGCAACGATACCATTTGGGGTACGTCGCACTTCGGCAATCAATTTCCAACGTTCGCCAGCGGCTTTGGCGGCGCTTACATCGGCAGCAGTGATGCCCGTAATCCCTTTGCAGGCCACGTCACTGGGGCGCAATCCTGCATCCATCAACACATTGGCCAAAATCGCCGCTTTGCCGGCCGCATCGTGACCTTCGACATCGCCAGTGGGATCGGCTTCGGCATAGCCGAGGCGCTGAGCATCGGCCAAGGCGTCAGCATAATCGAGCCCCTGTTCCATCTGGGTCAACATATAATTGGTGGTGCCGTTGACAATCCCGCGCACCATGCTGACCTCACACCCTTGCAAGCTACTCCACCCTAAGCGCAACGACGGCGTGCCGGCCATCACGGTGCCTTCGATTCCCAAAAAGAGGCCTTTTTGGGCGGCCAACGCGCGTAATTCTTTGAGGTGTAAGGCAGCAGGGCCTTTGTTGGCGGTTACGACATGCATACCGCGGTTGAGCGCTACCCGGATATGGGTCGTCGCTGGCTCGCCACTGTCGAGGTTGGTCGGGCTGAGTTCGACCATCGCATCAGCTCCCCGCGTTGCAATCATCGTCAAGGCATCGTCGGGGACGGCTTGCACTAGGGTTTTCAGCGAGCCTTGACCAATTGCAGTCAAAAGACTCGCTGCATCAATGCCATCGGCGGCATATGCGCTGCCACGGCGGGCAGTAGCCACTCCCACAATTTTGATATCGGCGCCGGTGCTGGCAGCGATGCGCGCTCCGTGGTCACGAATAATTTGGGCAAATCCTTGGCCAGCGGCACCAAACCCCACCAACAACACACGGTATACTGTCATGGAAGTT
Source organism: Singulisphaera sp. GP187 (assembly GCA_943328915.2). Classification (GTDB taxonomy): domain Bacteria; phylum Chloroflexota; class Chloroflexia; order Chloroflexales; family Roseiflexaceae; genus UBA965. The sequence goes on from CALQBW020000008.1 coordinate 1,666, forward strand.
CCTTTTTATACAAATGCAGCATGATACAACTCACACCACACAATCCTAATGAAATTATACTAGAGCACCCGTTCATGGCCGCAGCTGGTAGCCTCGGTTTTGGGGTGCATACTGCTCCGACTATCCACCACGTGCAACCCGCCGCGCTCATCACCCCAAGTATCACCATGGCCGGACGGAGCCCCAATGGGCCAAATACCTTACACGAACACCGCGGCGGTCTGCTCTATGCTGAACCATGGCATGACCCCGGTGTGCAATGGGTGGGGCGGCGCGCGACGCCGGTATGGGCAACCTGGACAATCCCCGTTATCGTATCGCTGGCTGGCGATGATGCCGAGGTAGTTCAGGCCGTGCGTGAACTCGACCAAGTCGAAGGCGTAGCAGGGTTCGAAGTCGCCTTGTCATCGAGTCAACTTAGTTGCGAGCCGTTGCTCCAACAGCTTCGTCGTGCCACGACGTTGCCACTTTTTATAAAAATCCCCTTAGCCGACCCACACTTGTTGTTACCATTAGTGACACAGTGTGTAACAGCCAACATCGATGCAATTACCCTTTGTGGAGCACCACGGGTTGCGACCGGTGGTTACCTCAGCCCAGCGTTCTTCCCGTTGGTGTTGTATGCCTGTCAAACCATTGCACCACTGACTACGCTGCCAATCATGGCGTGTGGTGGCATTGCAGATTATGCCAGTGCCAGCGCCTGCCTCAACGCCGGGGCCACTGCAATCCAAATCGGAAGCTGGTTGCTTCGTGATCCTGATGCCATCAACAGCCTGCGGGCTCAAACGCGAATCTGACCTTCGCCTTGGACGACCCATTTATATGTTGTTAGTTCACGTAGACCCATTGGCCCACGTACATGGAGTTTTTGGGTACTGATGGCAATTTCTGCACCCAAGCCGAGTTGACCGCCGTCATTGAAACGCGTCGACGCATTGACCATCACGGCAGTAGCGTCTACATGATGCACAAAATGCGCAATGGCAGTGGGGTTTTCACTAATAATCACTTCGGTATGGCCACCATGTTCGCCAATATGCGCTATCGCTGCGTGAATGTCGGCCACAATGTGGATTGTGGCAATGAGCGCCATATATTCGGTGTCGTAATCATCATCGCCCAAGGCAACGATATTGGCGTCGGAAATCCCGCAGCGTTCCAGCAAATTCTGCACTTCTGGATCACAACGTAATTCCACTTCTTGTGCGAGCAACGCGGTGGCAACAAGTGGCACTATCTGCGGGGCAGCTGCCCGCTCGATGAGCACCACATCCAGCGAATTACAGACGCTCGGCCGTTGCACTCGCCCGTTGACTACAATGTTGCGTACATAGTCGGGGTTGGCCGTATGGTCAATATACGCATGCACAATGCCGATGCCCCCCACAATCACTGGCATGGTGGCGTGTTCGACACAAAACCGGTGTAATGCGGCCCCGCCCCGCGGAATCACCACGTCGACATATTTGTCGAGTTTGAGTAATTGTTCGACCAATCCGCGATCTGGATCAGCAATTACTTGCAATGTTTCTGCGGGTAACGATGCAGCGACCAACGCACGCTGTAACAGCGCCACGATTGCGGCACACGAGGCGGCGATTTCTTTGCCCCCACGAAGGATGGCTGCATTGCCCGATTTGAGGCACAACGTCGCCACATCAAAGGTCACATTTGGGCGGGCTTCATAGATCACCGCCACTACCCCCAATGGGACACGGACTTTGTGCCAGCGCAATTTATTGGGCAATACTCCTTGCTCAATAATTTCACCGACTGGGTCGGGCAGCGCAATCACCGTGGCAATATCACTCGCGATGGCATTGAGGCGTTGCGGAGTCAACAGCATACGGTCGAGCAATGCAGGGCGTAATCCGGCGGTTTGGGCATTGTGTATATCGATTGCATTCGCGGCCAAAATCGCTATTTGTTCGGTTGGATCGTTCAGATACTCGGCTATTTTGGTCAACGCATTATTACGCTGGGCGGTGGTTGACGTCGCAATCGTGCGGGCGGCAGCCCGGGCCCGTTTTGCCATGGCAAGTATATCAAGCGTGGTCATCATTCTCTCACTTCCGCACGGGCTATCAACACCATATCATCGCGGTGAATCGCTTCGGAACCATATTCGTAGCCCAATAAATCTGCAATCGCGGTCGAACGTTTGCCCATTATGCGACGCAAATCGACCGAAGCATATTGGGTCAATCCCCGGGCAATTTCGATTTCGCCGTGGTAAATGCGCACCGTCTGGCCACGTTCAAAATCACCTTCAACCAACGTAATCCCCGCCGGAAGCAGGCTTTTGCCACGGGTCGTAATTGCGGTAGCGGCGCCGTTATCGACATCCAGTTTACTATTGCGCGCTGTTTCCGCCAAAATCCAGCGTTTGCGCCCTTCGAGATGATTCCCTTTGGCGGGGAAGCGGGTACCGATGGCATCGCCATTGGTTACCCGAGTGATGACTTCAGCGAGGGCGCCAGGGGCAATCACCACCGTGACGCCACTTTTGGTCGCGAGGTCGGCAGCTTGGATTTTGGTAATCATGCCTCCTGTCCCGCGGCTACTGCCAGTACCCCCAGCGAGGGCATAGATAGCTGGGGTAATGTCGTGGACTGTGGGGATGAGGGTAGCGGTGGGGGTAGTTCTTGGGTCAGCAGTATACAGACCATCGATATCGGTCACGATTATTAATAAATCCGCATCGACGAGGTTCGCAACCAGCGCCGACAAATTATCGTTGTCTCCGACCTTTATTTCATCAACCGCGACAGCATCGTTTTCATTGATTATCGGCAACACGCCATGCACAAAACAGGTAAGCAACGTATTTCGCGCATTGAGATAGCGATTGCGGTCGCTCAAATCAGCTTTGGTTAATAAGGTTTGCCCGACGGGTACACCGTGCACTTCAAACATTTGTTGATATAAATGCATGATGTAACTTTGGCCAACCGCAGCCAGCATTTGTTTTTGGGCAATATCACGGGAGCGCGATTGGAGCGTTAACCGTTCACGGCCGGCGGCCACTGCACCAGAGGTAACGAGGATTACTTCATGGTTCAATTCCCGTAGATGCACCATTTGGCTGACAAAATCGAGCATGCGTGGGCGATGTAATCGCTCGCTCCCCGCCGTTAACACATTGGTTCCGAGCTTTACCACCACACGCATGGTTTCGCCTTATGTATTCATGCCTCAAATTACGGGTTACTGCACCAATCGATAACCAACACCCCATTCTGTCAACAACAACCGCGGTGTCCGGCCAGCATTGGGTTCGATTTTGCGTCGCAAATGCCATATATACACTTTGAGGTAGTCTAGGTCATGTTTCGAGTCTTCACCCCACACGGCACGCAGCAGTGTGTCGTGATGGACCACATTCCCTACATTATCTGCTAATACCGATAATAATGCATATTCCGTCGGCGTCAAATCGACATTAGACCCATTGACTGTGACGACGTGTGATTGCATATTAATAATAATCTCACCTTGGCCTACAACCAGCGATGATATGATAGTCTTGCTACGCCGGAGCAAAGCCCGCACCCGTGCCAATAACTCGTCCATATCAAATGGTTTGCGCATGTAATCATCAGCACCGCAATCAAGCCCCATCACTATATCACGTGCTTGTGTCCGAGCCGTCAACATCAAGATTGGCACCAAAATGCCTTTTTGACGAATATGCTGAACCACTTCACGCCCATTCATTTCGGGTAGCATTACGTCAAGAACGATTAAATCAGGGGGTTTATTTACAATTTGCTGAAAGCATTCGTGTCCATTGCTTGCTTCGCGAACAGTATACCCTGCATTACTAAACAATAAGTTTAAAAGTTTGCGCAAACCTGATTCATCATCCACCACCAAGATACTCTGTTGTTGAATCATAACGACCTCTTAGTCAATAAAACTGATATTGTATTGTGTATAAAGTACTTTCTCAGTACACAATACAATTCACCTTTTGGGTTTAGTGATTATTCTACCATTTAAACAACTAAAAGGGAATAGTGCGACCAATTTATTTGTATTTTTTTATTCGGTTTTCTTCAAATTCAATAAAAATTTTGCATGGTGTAGTTTTGCGTTTGAAGTGGCGTTTTGTCTTAACACTATTTAATTTTTGGCTGTAGCCGGCGCACGAGTTCAACCGTATCTGCGGTTGTGAGCGTGCCTATATATACGTAGCGAATGTTGCCTTGGGTATCGAGGAAGTAGCTCACTGGAATCGGGGAGATTTGATATTTTTGCGAAATCTCCCCTTTGATATCAAACACCACCGGGTAGGTTACACCATATTTTTCGACAAAATTCGCCACATCGGCATCACCAGCTGCACCGAGTGCTTCTTGGTGACGCAAGTTTACCCCCACAAACTCTACGCCTTGGGAATGCAATTGCAGGTAGGCTGCCTCAAGTGCCGGAGTTTCGGCTTTGCACGGCTCACACCAAGTCCCCCAAAAGTTGACCACAACGATCTTTCCTTTGAGATCAGCTAATTGGAGCTTCCCCCCGCCCAACCTTGGCAACGTAAAGGCGGGCGCAGCCCGATTGGTTTCGGCGGCGGCAGGCATGATTGGCGTCGCCATACGGCCACTGATGACCCAGACAATCGCCACAATCACAATCCCGATAAGCCCGCCGAGAATTACCATGACCAATTCTTTGCGCAAAGGCGTACTCTCCACGTGCGGAGGTCTACCTGTTTGGAACTCAACTGGCGGTGGTTGCAGGAGCAAACCAAGCGAACGGTCATAGAAATACCGTTGCCGCGGATCACACAAAATATCACGCAATTTTTCATATTCGGCAATTCGTTGCTCCGCCAAATGCACCAACTCACCACTTGGATCAATTTGCATATCTGCACGGCAGCGTGCCACGGCGACTTGACACGCCGCAACGATATCGTCATTTGTTGCATCGACTGCGATACCGAGTGTTTCGTAATACGTCGTGCGCGTTGTCATCAAATATCCTCTTAATACAAGCCGTCAACTGGTTTATTTTTTGATTTGGCGAATCAGCTTGGTCGCTTGGATGGCAAACGGCGAATCACTTGCGACCAAGGTGGTGATTTTTTGCCAGGTTGCAATGGCTTCTTCGGATTGACGCGGCGTTGATTCAGCCAAACAAAATCCGAGGTTCAACAATACGCGGGGCTGTTCGCTGTCGGGGATTTGGGCAAGTGCGTTGCGTATTTGTTGTAACCCAGCAGTTGCTTCACCTTGGTTATTGGTACCATTGCCATAAAAGCAACGACTCGCGCCCAAATCAGCTGCGACCACCACACTGCTGGGATCAAACGACAAGGCTTTGGCATAGGCGTCAGCCGCCATCTGCCAACGCACAATCCGGTTTTGATACAACGGACTGTCTGGCTGTTGCTCACGCACAAACTGTACACTGTTGTAAAGCTGATTCCCATACTCCACCCATGCTTGAATGCTGGTGGGGTAGGCCACTGTAGCCGCCCGTGCATCGATAATGGCTTGCTCAAATTGATCCGCCACGGCGGCGGCACGTGCCACCGGTTGGACGTCATTGCCTTCCGCCACTCTCTTGCCACCGTCGGTAATAATAAAGGTGGCCAACACAATCGCAAGCGGGAGCGCAATTGCCAGGACCAACGAAAATTGGCGCTCACCGAAGGTAAACCGAACTTTACGCTCAGGTGTAGGATCAAATTCCTGCGTCCGTTCGTTGCGCCCTGCCGCTGGCAATGGGCGGTAGTCATAGCTTGGCTCAACGGCAACAGGTAAGGCGCGTTCAACCACGCCCGTGATACCCGCGTCATAGGCGGCGCGCATCATCACATCACCAACAATCGCAAAGGCTTGATCAAGGGCGGCAGCACGCTCAGCAGCCAAGTCACGCAATTCGTCGCTTACCCCATGTAATCGGCTCGGGTCATATGCCACCCGTAAGCGCTGATAGACAGCTTCAATAGTCGCCTGATCAGCGTCACGCGGAACTTGTAATACCGCATAAAAATCTACCATGAACCAACCTTCTTATTTCACACTTGGTAATGAATTGTCTCGACGCCAGCTCCGTGCCCATGTCATGAGTGATTCTGACCACACAGTGGGATTGATATTCCCTGATTCGAGTGAGCGGCGCAAGACGGCGAGGAACCCACCAAGTACGCCCAAAATAATCCCACCCCACACCAATGCAACGCCTGGCTTGACGATTACCGTGACCACGGCCCGTGCTGGGTTGATGGGCAAGTTCAGTCCGCCGACGTTGATAATCACCCGTTTTTGGCTTGGATCAAACGCCGCCATCGAAGCCCGATGACCACCCGGCAAGTCGACCGGCATCTCTTTGATGGCCTTGGCAGGGTCTTTTTCGTTGGCCAAAATCACAATGCCTGGCACAATTTCGCTGGTTTTGCCTTGATACACCACGGTCAAACGTGCGCTAATATCAGCCGAGGCGGCATGATCGGTCGGTACGACAAAGCCATTAAAGGTGATTTTGTAAGGACCGACTTCTTTGGTTTCGCCTTCATTGAGGTCGGCAATATTGCGATCAAACGGAGGTTGGTATTCCACCGGAGAAATATACAAATCCTGGAATATTTCGCTCCGTACCGACGGCGTGGCCATCGTGGCACCCATGCGATTGTTGAAGTAGAGTTGTGGTGTGGCAGTACTGACATTGCCACCACGGGCAACGCGCATATCAAGTAAGCCACGACCAGTGGCATCCATACGCCAGCCGTTAAAGGTCAAATCATACCCAAAAATCGTCATCGTTTCGCCTTCGGGAATCACGACGCGCGTTTCGGGAGTGGCATACCATGTCGAAGTAATTGCCCCTACTACAAACAACATAATCCCGACATGGGCCAAATAGCCACCGATCCGTAGAAAGCCGCCTTTAAGGGTGCGGATAATCATGGTCACATTGGTGCCGACGGCAAATGTCGCAATCCCCAAATAGGCCACGGCCATAAAGGTGCGGGCACCCAAAATTACACCCACGCAGGTCACGATGACGGCCACAATTCCGGGCCAGCGAATGGTACGGAGCAGTTGGCGGGCATTGCTGTCACGCCAACCCAGCAACGGCCCAACAATCATCAAAGCCGCCAAAATCAATCCGAGCGGCGCAATGGTGGTGCTATAAAAACTGCCGATGAGGCCAAAGCGGCCATCTTGGAATGGTTTCGCTCCGGCGTTGTACGTCGTGCCATCATCTAATTGGAACATGGATCCAAAAAATCCTTGCAACTGTTGTCCAACCCCTGGAAAAGCCGAAATCACTGGCATTGACGTACCCAACGCCACAATCCCCGCCATCAGCATCACGACCAAAATCATCAACGAGAAAAAACTATCGCGTGATAATAATTTCTCAGACATCGGCACTGAGGGGATATCGCGCCAACGCCAGGCAACCACACCAAAACCCAATATTGCCAATATCGCCAAAAAGCTGGTCATCACCCACTTCAGGCCTTCTTCGACGAACGAGTGCACCGAAAAGGATGACAACACGCCGCTCCGGGTCAAAAAGGTCGAATAAAAGACCAGTACATAGGTCGCAACCGCCAACACTGCGGTAGTCCGGCGCAGCGAGCCTCCCGCACGTTGCACGAGCATGGCGTGGATGAGGGCTGCCACGGTCAACCACGGTACCAACGCCGAATTTTCGACGGGGTCCCAACCCCAGTACCCACCCCAACCCAACGTTTCGTAGGCCCAATAGCCACCGAGGAGCAACGCCAAGCCCAACACCGCCCATGCGGCAATCGTCCAAGGCAACGCTGCTTTGACCCAGCCATCGTAATCGCGACGCCACAAACCGGCAATGGCGTAGCTAAACGGCACCGCCATTAAGGCAAAGCCAGTAAACAAAATCGGGGGGTGAATCAACATCCAAATGTTGTGCAAGGTTGGATTTAAGCCTTTGCCATCGGTTGGCATGATTCCATCGGCTGTGACATGCAAAATAAATGGGTTGCGGATAAGCATGAATACGATCAAGGCACATTGAATAAACATTACCACACTCAGCACATATGGCTCGGCGTGACGGGTACGTCGCACCAAAAACTGGGCACCGATGACCCCCCACAAGGCCCAAATCACAAACGACCCCGGTTGACCGGCCCAGACCGCTGCCACTCGGAAGTAGGATTCGAGATCTTGCGAGCTATAATTGTAGACGTATTCAACATCGTAGCGCTGTGCAACGAACAAATAATTCAACATCACCACAACGGCCAGGACTCCAACCAATGTCAATCGCGTGCCAATCCGACCATACTTCAATGCCTGTGGACGACCGAGTGGCACCAAACAATAACTGATACTTGCCATAGCAGCCATGGCAATGGTTGCAACGATTAACAATGTCCCAAAAAAGTAAACTGACATTCCGCCCTCGCTTCTCGTCGTGCGTTATTTAGCCGCAGTAGCGTTCAATTGCTCTTGATATTTCGATGGACATTTCACTAATAGACTTTCGGCCATGAAATTACCCGTTTTGACATCATAATTCCCTATCGCCACAATACTCACTGCTTGTTCGAAATTTGATGGTTTGGGTTGACTATAAATCACAGGGATTTTTTGGCCCCGAGAGTCTTGTAACAAAAAAGTAAATTTGCCATCGGCGTTGTATTCGCCTTTATTGCCGAGAAACCCGGCCAATTGCACGCCACGCCCACTATCTTTGGCTTCGGCAATCAGCGTCGTATACGGCCGCATTGATGAGCTCAGGCCATAATAGCCCAGCACAACCGACAACACAATTATCGCAATACCGATGAAATGCAACGGTCTCAGCTTCTGCTTCGTTGTGGGAGGCAATGTCATGTTCCTCATCTGACTATCCTTCTCGGTTACCGAGTATCTCCAAAACTACTCCGCGGAACGATCATTGGTTATGGTAGCCCGTGGTGCGGGGGCATCAGTGCTGCTAGTGCGTTCGTTGAGTTGGCGCGCCACGTCTTGGGTGGCATGGTCAATCCGCAATAAATAGAAGAACACCCCAACCCAAACAATCAACGCCGTCGACATTGCCACATAAATGGCAACCCCTGCATCAAGGATTGTGGTCATATGTTTATCTCCCCTGGGGTCAGCGTCAGCTGCACCTGCAAAATCGTCCGTCGGATTTTATACAACCAAAACGCCAAGGCCAAAAAGCCTAAATTGCTCGCCAAAAAGACCCACAATGTACGGGGATTGCTCAATAAATTCGTGCCAGGCGCTTGCATATTGACCCGTATCGTCCCAGCAGTTGCATCGGCTTCAAGCAATACCATGCGGAATTGTTGGCCAGGGAATTCGGGGCGATCGGCCGGCTTGCCGTCACCATCGAGTGACGGCACCAACGTGGCAATATTTTTCATCCCCGGCATACGTACTTCTATAGTGGCGTGGGTGAGTGTCCCAGTTTTGACGAGTGATTTGAATTCAATCACCACATCACCTAACTGGCCGATTTTGGCTCCGGTCAGACTGAGCGAAATCCCATCACATTTGCTGCCCTGCAAAAAAGCACAATTGGGGTGGAGCGTACTATCGGCCACGCGCGGCGCCACAAACAACAAAAAGGGCATCGTCACTGCTGCAAAAATATTATAGACGGCAGCCAAACGGCGCCGCCGCTCACTGTCGTCGACCGACGAACGCAACGCAAAGTAAGCCGCATAAATCAACAACAACACGAGGATGGAAGTTTCACGTGGGTCCCAATTCCAAAACGTGCCCCAAACGACTTCGGCGAAAATAGAACCGGTGATTGTGGCAAATATACAATAAAGTGTGCCTACTTCCGCAGCAGCTACTGCGGCCACGTCGCTTGCAGGGTTACGCTTCCATAAATAAATGATGCTATAGATTGCAGACAAACAGAACGCCGCTGATGTAATCCACGCCACAGGCACATGCACGATGATAATTCGGCCCGCATCACCCAAGCCAACGTATTGCGGTACCACTAAAAACATCGTATAGATAACGGCAGCAATCCACAATCCGAGGAAAATTTTTAGACCGTCGCCTTTGCGAAGCGCCATCGCATCTCCTCACGATAATTCAATAATCCTTCGCATAATACCCCATCAAAGACAGATGAGCAAATAGTGAGAAAGCGCATTGCTATGCTGATTCCCCAATTTTTTACAAATTTTTCGCCATTCATAGAATCATAGGTCAGGAGGTGTGTTTTTCATTCCCAAACGGTGGCAAACAAAAACAACGACGTGACAAACATCGCCACGGCATAGGCCAACAAGGTTTGGATGGGGGCCATACCGCGCTCCCAATTAACCCCGGCCAACGCCATGGCGGTACCACGCACCGCCGTCACCAACATTGGGATGAGGATTGGCAAAGACAATACGGCAAACAACGCTCCTCGCGAGCTCGAGCGGGCAATAATTGCTGCTACCAACGTCGTACCAGCCACCAAGGCCAGAGATCCCGACAGCAACATGCCAATCAACAAATCGCTGGCACCGACCCGAATATGCAACATCACAATGGCCAAAATAGTCACTAATATGGTCAACCCCAACAACAATACCAAATTAAAACAGAGCTTGCCTAAATAGACTGCAATCGGTGGGGCTGCCAGACGCAACGCGGCAGCCGTGCGTTGTTCTTCTTCTACCACAAACACTCGTGCAAGGGCGGTAAACGCCGCAAACAACAGTACAATCCACAAAAACGCCGCATGCACCAACGCAACATCTGCCGAAGGCATCAACGGACCAAGCCCAAGGCTGACGGTGACCACACTACAAATCGCAAACAAGGCTACCGCATTCAAGGCTTGGCGATTGCGTAGTTCACTCCGCAATTCACGCAAAAAAATTGCCCGCGTGGCGCGCCAAATCAATGGATCAATCATATTGCCACCTCGAGTGCCACCAACACATCCGCAAAGCGCCGCTCACGCTCGTCGTTGGTGGCGATAATCGTCATACCGTGCTGGCGTTGGCGGGCTACCACCCGCGCCAACAAGTCGTGGCCAGTGGCATCGAGCATTACACTGGGCTCATCAAGCAACAACAACGCCGGTTGGTGGAGCAAGGCGTAGGCATAGCGCAAGCGGTGCGTCATCCCCGACGAGTACGTCGCCAGCAAATCACCCCCACGCCCCTCCAAGCCGACTTCACAGAGCAATTCGGCAATAGCAGTGTCGGTAATGGTAAAGCCACGGACATCCGCAAAAAAGCGTAGGTTTTCGTGACCGGTGAGTTCACGGTAGAGCATCAAATCGGGTGCCATCCAGCCGATTGCATGGCGCATCTGTAGCGGGGCATAGCGTACCGTATCTGCGATACACCAGACCGCACCGGCTGTTGGCCGTTGCAATCCGGCGATGACCCGTAGCAACGTACTTTTGCCACTACCGTTACTCCCAGTCACCACTACTACTTGACCAGTGGTTACCTGCAACGACAAATCGTGGAGGACACGCCGGCGCCCATAATCGAGGGTGATATGTGTGAGTTCCAAAGCCTGCATAGCGGCATCCCCATCGTTGCTACCAAATATTTCTATTATGACATATCAGAAGTATGAAGTTTGAAGGAGGAAGTCCCCCAGCCTAACGTCATTCCATGCCGGTTGCCACCGCAACCGTAGCCTGGAATCTCCGTGGCATGGAAATATGACATCGTACGGTCCAGTGCGGAGATTGCACTGCGCCTATAGCACCATGCAATGAGGTTGGAGTTTCTGCGTCCTCTGTGTTCCCTGTGCGAGATAATTGAACAGAAAATACCATGACACCCGACCGCGGTTCGTGTTATAACACACCCAATCCATCAATAATTAGGAGCCTTGCCATGAAATGGTTGACCAAATCACATATCAAAGTAGGGCGCATCGGGTGTGCATGGTTGATTCATCGCTTTGTCGATCACAACCCGCAATTTATCTTTAGCGATGGGGTAGATTTGAGTGAAGAAGCAACCCGAGCTGGTGCGCTTTTGTTCCATGTCGAGGGCAGCGATTATGCTCGCGAAGGACTTGAATCGTCATTTGAAGTCCTCATCCGCAAAGCCAACCTGACCCACGACCCCGTCTTGGTGCTGATGAGCCATATCGTGGGCACCGCCGACGTCAAACAAAGCCCGCACAACCATCCTGCCGGCATCGGCTTGCGGGCTGTCTGCGATGGGCTCGGCTGGCGATATCCCGACGACGACGAACGTATTTTGCGCGAAGGATTTGTGGTCTATGACGCGTTGTACAGTTGGTGCCAACGCCAAATAAAAATCGGGACGTAACGATAACGCCCCGTCACAGCCATCAATTTGCCTATGCGTAATGCCCACCGCGTACGGTGGGCATTACGTGTCCATGAAGCGTCCGCAACCGAACGGGTTTAGGCGACCACACTATTCACGCCTGCGGCCGACACTTTTTTGCCAAAATCGGCAATCTCACCCGTAACCAAACCCTGCATACGACTAAAGACTTCATCGATGTTTTCGGACAAGCTGTCAAACACCGCCACTGCTTGATCGGTGGGACGATAATTCCCCACTGACACGGCATCGGCGATGCTGCCCAGTTTGGCGAGCATTTTGGTGCCATGATTCATTTGGCCAGGCCAACCCGGCTTGAGATCAGGGACTTGGATTTCTTTTTCCACAGCCAACACCTGGTCGCGCAAGGCGGCTGCTTGCTCGGCCAAGGCGGCGGTCTTTGGGTTGCGGGCGAGTCGTGTGTGCCAGCCGTCGAGCTGGGCGCGTACGTCACGCATTTGGTTGATAGCAGTGACGGCATCACCGGTGCGGTGATAAATGCGCATCAGCATTTCGAATTGGGCATCGAGGTCAGCTTGTGATGCGTCGCTGTAGGAATCGGGAACAATCGTCAATGGTTGACGGGCAATTTGACCATCTACGGTCAATTCGACCATATATTGGCCAGGAGCAACTTTGGGGCCATACATGAGTGATCCGGCAATAGGGTCGCTGCCGACGATTTTGGGCAGGGCTTTGACGCGCATGTCCCAGGTAAAGCGGTTCCAACCAGCCTTGGCCACGGTGCGCCGCAAGTCGTGTTTGCTGTCTGATTTTTCGACTTTGGTTCCTTCGGGGCGGCTATAAAACTCGTTGATCAAGGTCCCTTTGATGTCGTAAAAAGCCAAGCGGATGGGCGTGGTGGGGGTTTCTTTGAGCCAATAGGTGATAATCGCACCACGGGGCGGATTACTGCCCGCGTCGAGGAAGGTGCGCTCGATGGCACCTTCGGGGGTGACGGTCACGGTATGCGCACAGACGTCACCCAGGCCCGCCATGTAGTTTTTGCCAGGAGCGCCAGCGCCATCTTCGTCTTCGAACAAGGCGGCCAAGACGCGCTCGGTGGTGCGGGGCGCAAACAAATGCGCGCCTTGGGTGACCAGTGCCGGATTGTATTGGCGGAGCGGCGTGATGTCGTCGAGGATCCACATGGCGCGGCCATGGGTACCACACACCAAGTCGTCGTTTTTGATAATGAGGTCATAAATCGGACAAATGGGCAAGTTGAGTTGGAACAATTCCCAATTGTCGCCGCCATTAAACGACACATACAGGTTGGTTTCGGTGCCGGCAAACAACAAGCCTTTGCGTACGGAGTCTTCGCGGACAATCCGCACGAAATGATCGCTCGCAATCCCGCTGACTACCCGCGTCCAGGTCACACCGCTGTCAGTGGAGCGATAGATATAGGGTGCGTAGTCGTCGAGTTTGTGGCGGGCGGCCGAGAAGGTGATGGTGTTGGCATCATGGGGCGATACTTCAATCGACGTGACCATGGCCCATTCGGGCATGTGGTCCGGCGTGACGTTTTGCCATGAATTGCCGTTGTCGCGTGACACATGGATCAGCCCGTCGTCGGAACCGGCCCACAATTCGCCGCGGCGGTGGGGGGATTCGGTGAACGAAAAGACGGTACAGTAGACTTCGGCGCCCACCGAGTCACGGTCGATGGGACCACCGGTGATTTGTAGTTTGCTGGGGTCGTTGCGGGTCAAATCGGGGCTGATTGGCGTCCAGCTTTGACCTTCGTTGGTGGTCTTGAAGACAATATTGCCGGCGGCGTAGAGCACGTTGGCGTCGTGTGGTGAAAAGACGATGGGGTAGGTCCAGGCAAAGCGGTAGCGGTGGCTAATTGCCCCCTCACCCGTCATTGCTTCGGGCCAAGTCGTCACCAAGCGCACTTGTTTGGTGCGCTCGTCGTAGCGTTGCAAACAATTACCGCCACCCGATGAACTACCGATGGCGCCCAAATAGACGATATCGTCGTTTTTGGGGTCGACGGTGATGTAGCCACTTTCGCCCGTACCGGCAATGATGACATTGCTCCACGGAATCGAGCTACTGGGGGTGCGGCTTGGTACGGCCAACGAGCTGTTGTCTTGTTGGGTGCCATAGACGCGGTAGGGTTTGCGGTTGTCGACGCCGATGTGATAGTACTGCGAGGTGGGTTGATTGTAGACGCTGGTCCAGGTTTTGCCAGTATTGAATGATACATTCGCGCCACCGTCGTTGCCTTGGATCATGCGCTTGTTGTATGTAGGCGAGATCCACAAATCGTGGTTGTCGCCGTGGGGGGTATCGATTTGGGTAAAGGTACTGCCGGCGTCGGTGGACTTCCAGAACGACAAGTTGTTGACATAGACGGTATCGGGGTCTTGGGTGTCTGCATGCACGTGCGTGTAATACCAGGCCCGTGAAATCAACAAGTGGCTGTCGCTGACATGCGTCCAGTGCTCGCCACCATCATCGGAACGGTATAACCCAGGGGCTTCGGCATGCTGAATCAAGCACCATACCCGACCTGCTTGGGCGGGCGAGGCGGTGATACCCATTTTGCCGAGGGTGCCTTTGGGCAGACCGGGTTTGTTGGTGATATCTTCCCAAGTTTCGCCGCCGTCTTTGGAGCGATAGACGGCCGAACCGGCGCCGCCGCTGGAGATTTCGGAGAAGGAGCGATGAGCTTCCCAGGTGGTGGCGTACAAAATCCGGGGGTTGGTGGCATCGACGGTCAAATCGATGGCGCCGGAGTTTTCGTCACGATACAACACCTGGCGCCAGGTTTCGCCGCCATCGGTGGTTTTGTAGATGCCCCGTTCGCTGTTGGGACCAAAGGCGTGCCCAAAGGCGGCCACCCACACGGTGTTGGGGTCTTGGGGGTGGATGCGCACTTTGGCGATGTGGCGGGTATCGGTCAAGCCCATGTGGCGCCAAGTGGTGCCGGCGTCGGTTGAGCGATAGACACCGTCGCCGTGCGAGACGTCGATGCGGATGGTGCTTTCACCGGTACCGGCCCAAATCACGTTGGGATCTGATTCGGCCACGGCCAAGGCGCCGATTGAGGAGGTGTTAAAAAAGCCGTCCGAGACGTTGTACCAATACTGGCCAGCGTCATCGGTCTTCCAGACGCCACCGGCACAAGCCCCGAAATAAAAGACGTTGTTGTCGGTGGGGTGACCGGCTACGGCGAGCACACGGCCGCCGCGAAATGGGCCAATACAGCGCCACTTCAATAATCCATCAAACTGCTGATCTGCCATCTGTTTGGCCTCTCTGATTTGACTCTATTTATAAAAAACGAAACGCCCGGGTATTATACCGCAGGAATAGGTAAATGTGGCCATTGCCCATCGCACAGTCAATCGATGCAACCCCACTCAGGCAAATCTACTGGCATCGTCCCCGAGCGTCATTCCATGCAGGGTGCCCGCACCCAGAGCGTGGAATCTCCCAGCGGTTGCCACCGCATCGGCACACGACAATGCACTGCCACCCAACCAACGATCCGCCTCGATTGGCGTAGGTATTGACTATTGCTGATATGTGCTTTATACAATATAATGAGCCAATCCAAATGTTGGCAATCAAAGGAGCAATTATCATGTATCAGCTACTCCGTTCGTTGAGCACACAAGCCTTGGTACGCGATCAACTACCCGTATTTTTGATTTCGTTCATTATTGCGTCGGTATTTTATAAGTTCGGTAAATTCTTTTTGTTTGGGTTCAAATTGGGCTTCGCCGCAGAATGTGTGGCATTCTTGGCGACGTGGTATGTGCTTGATTTGGTGTATAGCACGGTTGTCAAGCCCCGTTTTTTCCCAACTCCGGTTACGAGCTCCACTGACGTCTAGATGATGTGCTTTCTTTTTGTTTATCTCCACCAAGCAAGATGACAAAAAAACGCGACCCGAATTCGCTCCCTTGCATAGCCATGCGAGGGAGCTTTTTTTGATGCAAATATATAATTTATTTTAGGTATAATCAAGCCAACATCGAGAAAAATTTATCATTGCGTGATACTATTTTTTCTTTCAAAAAAGGAGAATCAATACATACGCTATTTGTATCGCTAGCCTCCATAGGTATGTAACACCATGGCGCGCATCCTCATAATCGCATGTGCGGTGGTGAGGGTGCGCTTATCCGTTCTTACGCTGGTTGCGTCATGCTTATTCCCAGGCAATGCCCATTTTTTCGCCGACGACGCGC
Organism: Singulisphaera sp. GP187; assembly: GCA_943328915.2. Classification (GTDB taxonomy): domain Bacteria; phylum Chloroflexota; class Chloroflexia; order Chloroflexales; family Roseiflexaceae; genus UBA965. The sequence goes on from CALQBW020000008.1 coordinate 18,169, forward strand.
ACCATTTCTACCGCAAAGCGATACGTCGCGGCATGGTTGATATCCAGCTCGCGGTGGTCACGGCGCCATACCAACGCATTGGCGATGATGTCCGCGTGGGCCGGTAATTGTTGCATGGCCCATTCCGCCGCCACCCGTTTGGATACCTGTGTACCACTATCCCAGGCATAGAGCGCCCGGCACATGGTCAGGATGGTATAGGCTTGCGACGGGCGCGAATCGCGGGTATGGCTGACCCAGTCACGCCATTCGCCGACTTGGCGGCGCACGTTGTCACGGAACTCGAGTGCGCTAATGTCGGGAATCACCATCGCCACCGCCGGCCCATACAACACCACACTCTGCTGACGAATGGTGTACCAGTTGATGAGCCAGTCGATACCCGCTTCTTTGATATTAAAAGGCTCGCCTGGGCTGATGACCGCGATGGGACTATTGTGGCCACGAAATGTCTGCAGTGCGGTGGTGCTGATGTAGGCGATTTCGATGCGCCCTGCCCAAGCTGGGAAGCGCGCCTCCACATCCTGATGCCACGCATCGAGACGCGCAAACAGGGCGTCATCAATGTCGCGGGTTAGTACCACCAGCAGGTCAATGTCGCTGATGTCGTCATTGAAATCACCCCATACGGCTGAACCGTACAGATAAATGCCAACGAGGGTATCGCCGAGCTGGGTGGGGAGTTCATGCGTGATGGTAGCAAGCACCGGTTGGATGGTAAGTGCAATATGCATGGCGCCATTCTAGCACAGGCATACGGCACAGTGGGCTGTGGGCAAGTGGGTGGCGGGCCTGCAGAACGCCGCGTCGCACAAGCACCCAGTCCAGCAATTATACCAACGGATTATCAGGCGTGGTTAGTCGATGCCCGAAATATTCTTGGAAGCGGAGCAGGTACCCATCAGGATCCTGCACCAAAAATTCCCGTTGGCCTTCGGTGATACCAGGCTGCGTGGCATACCAGCGCTCTGTCAGCGGACGAAACAACGTCATCCCGTGTTGCTGACACACGGCCACCATGGCACCCACATCGGTTACTTCGATTTGCAGGTTGATGCCACGCCTAAATGGTGGCTCGAGGGTGCAGTTTGCCAGCCATCGACGTGCCATGCTTCGAGCATCAGTTGCGCCTGACCGCGTGTGAGATAGACAAAATCTGGCTCACTCCGCTGAAATCGCACCGCAAACCCCAATAGCCGATAAAACGCCAGCGATACGGCTATATCGCGTACCGTTAACTCGGGAACCATGGCATTCCAGTATGTATCTGCCATCTCAGCGCCACCTCCGTACAACCAGCGTAACTCCTCGGTTATTTCTTGACGCCAGCCAAGCCACCATCAACCACCACCACCTGACCGGTCATCCATGTGGATGTCAGGACGGCTTCGTCGAGGTGTGCGACATCATCCGCCACCCCGATACGGCCGAGGGTATGCATTTGGTGCGCCGCTTAAAGCGCCATTGTATTTGAGGTAATAGGCGCGTGAGGGGAGTATCGATGAGCCCCGGTGCAATCAGGTTAGTCGTGGTCGCAACACACTCAGTGTAACGACCACATAATTTATGTCAATATAACGGTCATTTTTACGGCGCAATCAACCCCAACAATTCATCGTTGCTGACATTGGCGATAAAGCTGTTCACATCGATAGTAGCAAGCACTGCGGCCAATGTGGCATGGTCGTAGCGAAGATTGGTCAACTGGGTCTCGAGGTCGGCGATGTCGCCTTGACCCATGAAGTCACCAAAAATCCGGGCCGAGACGATGTGGTTGTTTTGGATGTCGAGGCGTACGTCGACCTCGCCTCCTGCAAAGCGCTGGGTGCGTTGCAGGTTGGCCGCCGGATTCCGCCCATAATTCCAGTCCCAGTTAGCGTAGCGGCTAGCCCGCAAGGCCTTGACCCCGTCCCAATCGGCGGCACTGAATGCCACGGTGGGGATGTGGGCGCGGTCACGGGTACCAAATATTTTTTTCAGAATTCGTTCACGAAGCTCAGTAACCGTGATAGGAGTCTCAATGAATTCGTTGATGTTGGCCACGCGGCTGCGAATCGATTTGACCCCTTTGGATTCAACTTTGCCTGGCTTGGGACGCAAGGCTGCCGTGACGGCATCGAGGTCTGAATCTACCAGCAACGTGCCATGACTGAGCATCCGGTCAGAGGCGGCAAATTGCGCATTGCCCGAGATTTTGCGGCCATCGACGATGATGTCGTTGCGTCCACTTAGTTCGGCCGGCACACCCAAATCGTGGAGGACTGCGAGTACTGGTTGGTTAAAGGTGTCGTAGCGATTAAAGCGCGCGTTGATTTCACGGGTCATAAAACTAAAACAAAGATTCCCGGCATCGTGAAAGACCGCCCCACCGCCCGACACCCGCCGTACCACTTGGATGTCGTTGGCAGCCACGACATCGCTCGCGATTTCTTCGTTGGTGTTTTGGTTGCGTCCGACAATGATGGCAGACCGATTACTATAAAACAGCAACAAATCTTCATTTTCGAGTTTTTGGCGGATAGAGTATTCTTCGAGCGATAGATTCATCGTCGCATCGCTCATATCGAAATTGTCAACAAATCGCATGGTTGTGCTTTCTTTTTTGGTCAAAATAACCGGTCTCCAACACTAGTATACCGTGATTTTTACACGCATTTGCCCTATTGCATTTGGCATGGCAACGTGCTACAATCGCGCCAACTCAGTAATGAGTATGGTTGCCACCCCTGGCGGCCAGTGTGATAGCCCTATCACACACCTAACAACATGGGAGAGCGTTATGGAACTAATCGTTCGCACCCAACATGGTCATCTCAGCCCCGCCACCCGTGCCCGCATTGATGCCAAATTGACAAGTCTTGAACGGTACTTGCGTCCCATCCAGCATGTGACTCTCGATGTCAAAGAGCACGGCAAACACCAAAGTGTGCAATTGACGTTGGCAGGCGAGCATGGGATTTTGCTCCGCGCCGAAGAACAAGCGCATGAGTTGATGCATGCCATTGACGCGGCCATTGCCGCCTTGCGCCGCCAAATTGAGCGCTACAAAGGCAAACATTGGCGTAACGTGCAACGCCACGAAACAGCGTTTAGTGCGGCAGCAGTCGCCGAGATTATGGATGATGCCCCTGCCGAAATCGTGCGCACCAAAGCATTTGCCATCAAACCGATGCATGACGATGAGGCACTCGAACAAATGGAACTGCTCGGCCATACCTTTTTTGTCTATCGTGATCACGAACATCAAGTGCGGGTCGTCTATCGCCGCAAAGATGGTCGCTATGGCGTGATTGTCACTGCCTAACATCCAACTTCAAACTGCATTCTCCACGCCCATCACGCTCCCGTGATGGGCGTTTTGTGAAGACATCCCCAGTGAGGCACACAATCCAAACTGTGATGTACAATAGGAATATCATAGATTCTAAAGGGTATGACATGCGTCAGTTAATCCAACATCGTGTGGTGGTGACTGGTTTGGGGGCAGTGTCGCCTATCGGCAACGATGTGGCAACATTTTGGCAAGGATTAATGACAGGGCGTTCGGGAGTGGCGATTGCCACCCGCTACGATCCCACCGACATCCCGTATGTGATTACGGCCGAAGTCAAAGACTTTGATCCAGCGCAATACATGGATCCCAAGACCGCCAAACGCACCTCCCGCTTTGCCCAATTTGCCCTCGCTGCCGCCGGTGAAGCCTTGCGTGATAGCGGCTTGACCGCCTACGCCGACCTCGACCGCACCCGTGTGGGAGTGGTGATTGGCACGTCGTTGGGCGGGACGGCCGATGTCGAAGCCCAGACCTTGAGCTTTGAGGCACGCCAACGCAAACGGGTTGACGCCCTCTACTTGCCCACATTCATCTACAACATGGGCTCGTGCCATGTGGCCATCGCCCATGACCTGCATGGTCCAAATACGACTCCGGTGATGGCGTGTGCGACTGGCACTTACGCCATCGGCGAAGCCTTCCGAATGGTGCAACGCGGCGATGCAATTGCAATGGTTGCTGGTGGGAGTGATGCGGGCGTGACGGCCCTCAATTCGATGGCCTTTGGCGTCATCGGGGCAATTGCGCCGCCGGGTGATGATCCCAGCCGGGCAGTCCGACCATTTGATGCCAATCGGCATGGCACTGCTGGCGGGGAAGGATGTGGCGTCGTCATCCTCGAAGATCTTGACCATGCCATCGCGCGCGGCGCCACGATTTATGCCGAGCTGGTAGGATTTGGTGCCACCGAAGACGCCTTCCATCTCACCGCTCCAGCGCCTGGTGGCAAATACGCCGCCTTGGCGATGACGCGGGCTATGGCCGATGCAGAGCTCCAACCCAGTGACGTCGACCATATTAGTGCCCATGCCACCGCGACGTCACTCAACGATAGCGCCGAAACGGCAGCTATCCATACTGCATTTGGAGACCATGCCACCAATTTAACGGTGAGTGGCATCAAATCGATGTTGGGGCATACTGCTGGTGCAGCAGGTGCCTTGGCGGCCGTCGGTGCCGTCAAAAGTATCATGCACCAGATGGTGCCACCGACCATGGGGTATACCACCCCCGACCCGGCCTGTGACCTCGACTGTGTGCCAAACCAGGCACGGGCAAGTAGAGTACGCACTGCTATGGTCAATGCCTTTGGCTTTGGTGGGCAAAACGCCGTCGTGCTGTTTGCCCAGTATCAAGCATAAAAGTCGTCTATCAGAGAGGATGCTGACGTGATTATCATCGCAAGTAGCAATGGTGACATCGGACTCAAACAAGGGTGGGATATTCTCAAAAAAGGTGGCACCGCCATCGAAGCAATCGAAGCCTGCACCTGGCCCGTCGAAGACAACCCGCTTGACAATTCAGTCGGGTACGGCGGCTACCCCAATGTACTTGGCCAAGTCGAGCTCGATGCATCGATAATGGACGGCAAAAACCTACGGGCGGGCTGTGTCGGTGCCATCAAAGGCATTCGTCATCCCATTAGCGTCGCCCGCAAAGTCATGGAAGAACTCCACCACGTGATGTTGGTTGGCGAAGGTGCTGAAATGTTTGCCCGTGAAAAGGGCTTCAAAACCGAAAACCTACTCAGCCCCGAAGCCGAAAAAACCTGGCGTGATGGCCTCGCCGGCAAATTTGGTCCCGAATGGGCCAACGACGGTTTGGCCAATATCAAGGCCTTGATTAGTCAAGCGAGTGCACTGGCCACCGACCCCCAAAAGGTCGCTGGTACAGTCAACTTCATCGCCATCGACGGTCATGGCAACATGGCATCAGCGGTGAGCACCAGTGGTTGGGCTTGGAAGTACCCAGGCCGCTTGGGCGATTCACCCATTATTGGCGCAGGGAACTATTGCGACAATCGATTTGGGGGCGCTGCTTGTACCGGATTGGGCGAAATAGCGATCCGCTGTAGCCTTGCCCGGACTGCCGTAATGAACATGCGCTTTGGTATGAGTGTCGAAGAAGCCGTGCATAGTGCCTTTGTCGATATGCGTACTCTCGACATGCCCAAAGACAAAGTCAACATGAACATGATTGCCCTCGATGCCAAAGGCCGCCACTTTGCCATGAGCACCAATGCCAAGGCTGATTATGCATACATTACCGATGACATGGATGCGCCAGCATTGGTGCCTCGTATGAATTTCGTGGCTTAGTCAGATGCTACGGGTTTGGCGGTGGATATTGATAGGTCTCTTCTGCGGGTTAACCGCCTGTAGCGCTGCACCGGTCACCCCAGTGCCGGTGGCTACTGTGACACCCCAAACCACCGCCCCCACGACGCTAGTCGTCTGGCATGCCCTCGGTGGCAACAATGAAGTGGCGTTGCGCGATGTGCTGACCCGCATTGCCAACGCCAATGGTTTTGCCATCGTCCTGCAACGCATCCCGATCACCGACATTCAACACGAAGCCCAAGTTGCATTTGCCCAATCACGTGGGCCACACCTCATTATCCTCAGCAACGCCCAACTCCAGGCATTGGCCAAAAACGATTGTTGCCTTGCCATCGACAGCCTGCTCGACGTGGCAACACGCGACAATGTCGACAAAACACTGCTCACGACGGCCCAATATACTCCGCCAAACGGCACATTGCAAACACTTGGGTTGCCGATTAGTTATGACATCCCCGTGTTGTATTACAACAAGCGCAGTATCATCAGCCCACCCATCACGAGCGATGATTTAATTGGATTGGCGCACAATTTGCGTAATCCACCGCAATGGGGGCTTGGCGTAGATTTGACTATCGACACCATGTACGGCTATTTAGCGGCGTTTGATGGGGCTGTTCTCGATAATCAAGGGAATGTGGTCCTCGCCGATGCCGGCCGTTCGGGGAGCGAAGCGTGGTTGACCTGGCTTGCAAGCCTCAACAACGATCCCTTGATGCTTACTCACCTCAATACCGTATTTACGATTGAACAAACTGTCGGCGCCGGGCAACTAGATATGGTAATTGACTCCTCGGCCAATCATCTGACCTATGAGCAATTATGGGGCGATGCGACCGGCGTGACGACATTACCCGTGTTGAGTATCACCAATCAAGCAGCACATCCGCTGCTCCAAAGCATGGTGATGGCGGTCAACAAACATCTGAGTTTACCCGAGCTCGTCGCCACACGCACACTGCTCAATGCGTTGTTGACGCAAGCAAATCAAACAATATTGCTTGATTACGGCATCCAACCTGCGAATCGCTTGCTGTCATTAACGGATCATCCTGTGGCCCTTGCTATCCGTACCGCAAGTGCCGATGCCGTTGCCCCTCCAGCTGCATTGACACGCTATGATGTCTATGCAGCACTCAATACGATGCTCAACCAAGTGGTGTTTGGGACCCAGACCCCTGCCGACGCCATCACCACTACCGATGCCCAACTGCGTATATTACTCGAAGGAACTACGACACCATGACACAGCCACTCGAATCCTACATCCGCAACATTCCTGACTTCCCCATCCCGGGCATCCAATTCAAAGACATCACCACCTTGCTCCGTGACGGTGCAGCAATGCACCGCGCCATCGACGTCTTTGTGGAGCGCTATCGCGATCAAAAGATTGATGCGATTGTGGCCATCGAATCACGCGGATTTATTTTTGGGGCCCCACTCGCCTATGCCTTGGGGATTGGGCTCGTCCCAGTGCGCAAAGCAGGCAAATTGCCTGCTGACACCCACCGCCTCGAATATGCCCTCGAATACGGCACTGCCACCCTCGAAATCCACAAAGACGCCTTCCCCACCGGCGCCCGCGTCATCGTCATCGACGATTTGCTGGCCACGGGGGGTACGATTGCGGCCGCCTGTCAGTTGGTCGCCCAAGCGGGTGGTCAAGTGGTCGAAGCCGCCTTTTTGATTGAATTAGCCGCCCTGGCTGGCCGTGAACGTTTGGGTAATCACCCTATTTACGCCCAAATTACGTATTGATTCCAAAACCTCCCGAGGCAATTTCGCGCAATGGTGAGTGGTAGTTTTCACACCACAATATTTCTTACAAGCGCATCCGCCCAACCACCACCACATACCCCACCGCCAAAATCACCGCAAAGCCAAACCATTGAATGGCATAGCTCAAATTCGAACCCATGCCCATATCAGTAGTGAAAATAGGAATCGGTTGATTGGCGGCTTGCGGACTACCATCGGGTTGCACATCGATAAAACCAGGGGCAAGCGGCAGTGGTATTTGGGATTGGATGGCGGGAATGGTAATCAAAAACCATTTGTCGCGCCAGCCATTCACCAGCGGCGCTTCATCAACAGTGGTACTGGGGGCTTGGGATTCACGCCAGACGCCGATGACGGTTTGCAGCCCCATTGGTGGTGCGAATTGGGTTGACCACGCGGTATTTACGGATTCATACGGCACCCAACCACGATTGACCAACACCACAGCACCGTCGTCGCTCTGGAGCGGCGTCAAAATTTGAAAGCCGGTGCGACCAGCATAGGAGCGATTGCGCCAGAGGATTTGATGGGCAGCGTCGTATTGGCCTACGGCACTCACGCGGCGAAAATCACGGTCTGCTGATGGCAATACGATGAGTTGGGAGATCGGGAGGGGAGTCATATGCATCCGATCGCTGATGAGTTGATTATGTGTTATGCGTTGGATGTGGCGATCGAACTGCCAAACCCCTAATCGCGATAGCAAAATTACTCCAATAACGACGGCAATCGTAAGGTAACGGCGGCGTCCTTGCCAAAAAAGTTGAGTAGTGCGCATGATGCCAATCCTTTTGGAGAATGAAAACCAGAAAGTACCGGATGCCACATCATTATGACAGATTTTAATGGAGATCTATTCTTAAATTCGCACACTGCTAGGTTTGACATTGGCATGTCAACCTGATATACTGCGTTTCGTTGTTGTGCCGATATAGCTCAGCGGTTAGAGCGAACGACTCATAATCGTTAGGTCGGTGGTTCGATTCCACCTATCGGCACCAATAGTTAAATCCCCCCAAACAGCTGGCTGTTTGGGGGGATTTTGTAGGTTATCTTCTGGTATATGATTTTGCGCATACGGGTGTAATACTGTGGCTTATTCACGTCGCGCCGTCAGTCTTTTTTAATTAAATCAATATCATCACGCCAGCGTAATTGCATTAACGGGCGTTCGATAAGCAGATGCCAGCGATACGCTAACCATACTGCGCCGACGGCATACACGATGGTAATGAACCCATCGCGCCACCATGTGTCACCTTGATTGCCAAACAACCCTTCGACGGTCAAACGCCACGGCGTGTGCAACAAATAGAGTGGATACGAAATCAATGCGAGCCATTGAATAGCGCGCGTGACCATTGGCCACCGCGACCATTCGAGGCGAGCCAACCCTGGTAGCCAACAAGCGACCGCCACGGTGCTTAGTGGCAACAACACAACCCGAGGCCATGTCGGGGTATCGAGCTGTGTATAGGTCATTGCAAACAAAACGACGACTACGACACTGCCTAATACCGCAACCCACTGGAGCCACCTACCGTTCCGTGGCCGCGATTGCCACCACCACACCATTACAACTCCCATTGCGAGTGCATCGAGTCGCAACGGGACCAATTGGCGCACACCGGCTTCCCAGGGCACATCAGACAAAGCCATCCAGCTGCGCAGGAGTAACGGCACGGTAATAAGCACAACCAAAATCACGCGCAATGCTGTGGCAGGCCGCCACCAGATTGCAAGGCCGCTCAACCCAATCGCCGCAGTGAGATAAAACCATTCTTCGATGGAAAGACTCCAGGCGACAAACAAAAATGGTGGGTGCGCCTGCCAGATGTTTTGGCTAAATACGAGGTATGGCACAAAGTCACCAAGTGTGGCGCCGCCCCATCCCACCACCCCTACTAATCCCAAAACGATCCAGTAGGTGGGCAGGGTACGTACCCAACGGCGATGCAGAAAAAGGGCCAGTGCCTGTGGCGATTGCCACGTATCGAGATGCCGAATCAGCAAGCCACCGATGAGCCAGCCACTCAACACAAAAAAACATTCCACGCCGATATAGGCAAACCAATGGGGCAGCCAGGTTACTATCGAAGGGTAATAGGGATAGAGCGCTGAAGCGTGCCCAAGCAACACGCTCATAATCGCAAAAGCGCGCATCACATCGAGACCGACGCGTCGTGGTGCCGATAATGCAGGAATTTGGGCGTGCCTACCGGTCAACCACGCATCAAGGACGGTGGCAATGCTATAAAGGGCACTAAGTACGGCATGGTACCGATTAGTATCGGGTAGTTGACGCCGCCCATGCCAAATCGCGAATAATGCGATTGCCACAATCGCCATCCCCAAAATCCCTGTGCACACGAGCGCACTCATCAACACACCCAACAGCCACCAACGCCACGGACGGATCCAGCGCCACCAAACACGTCGTTTTGCCAACCCAGCCAACACCAACAACATAATATCGAGTTGCCATAGTGGTTGAAATACCACTGTAGCACTCATATAAAGCATGACGAGCATCACCATGACGGCGCTAATAGCCCCCCATGGCTGCCAACGCCGTTGGCTTACAAGATCAATACCAATTGCCCAACTTGCACCGAGTATCAAGGTTGCTTGCCACAACAGATACCCAGCGTCACCACGACGCAAAACCACTACGGCTCCACATACACCAATGGCCAAACCAACGCTCAACCACGCAGGAATACGCCACCATCGCCCCCACACAAGAGTCAAGCCGATGAATATACTGCTGACAAACAACGCCCACCAGTCTGGCCAATGCCATTGTACGGGGATAAGTCGAACGTCATCCACAGCAATCCCAAGTTCACGTTGCGCTTGGGTGGAGGGGTGTTCCACATGAATCGTTAGTTGATTGCCACCAAAACGCATCGGTACATGGATGATGGTCGGTGAACGATAAGGCACAAAACCTCGAGTTTGGAGTATCATGTGATATACGGGCGCATCGTCGATGGTAATGGTTGCAATGGTTCCCGCAGGCGCAGTGGCTTGGATTTCGAGCCAATAATCACCGGCACCGACCCCTGCGAGGGTAATGAGTGATGTCGCTTTACTCCAACGAAACCACGTTCCTGCGCCAAATTCCTGTGCATGGAAATCCAGCGCGCTGATGTTATCCCAATGCCCAATATCAATGCGATACCTGAGCGGTGCACTCCACAATACCAATAACAGACACGCAATCCCACTAATCATCCAAAAACGATGTTTGCGTGCGAATTTGTTTATCACTACGAATTCCTCGTTTTTTCTTGGCTGTTGTTGGTACCATCGGAAAATTGGACTTGCTGACACTCAGCAAGCAATAGGTGCGCTCGCTCAGTGCGGATTTCGACATAACCGACGCCAGCGACAAGTCTAACTGCCGTGCCAGTCGCCAAAGTATCATATGCACCACGTACGGCCGAAATCGCCGGGATGCCCAGGATGCGTAGGATATTTGCACCATGCGACAACTCACCACCATGCTCGAGAATGACCCCCGCACATTGTTGGGCAACTTCGATCCACTGGGCATCAAACACCCGAGTCACCAAAATAGTTCTCTTTGCTTCAAAGTTGGCGGGCATAAATGGGGAAGGGGAATCCAAACGCCACGTTACACCTTCGACAACGCCATCGTTGATACTACGGCCTTCGAGCATCACGCGATTGTTGCCATTATCCGCGCGCCAGCGTTCGCTATCGTCAAAGCGCAGTACAACTGCCGGTACTTGCAATTGTGAATGGTATTGGTGTTGCACAACACGCGCCTGATACATGTCGTCGGGCATATGCCAGCCGGCAAAGATGCGCACGACTTCGCCAGGACTGAGATTCCAAATCATATCAGCCTGGCGCAAATACCCACGGTCCACTGCGTGAGCAGCTTGTTGGAGCAATACGCGTCGACAACGGTCGTAGAGGCGCATCACAGCAGAACGAATGGCGTCTCGTTTGGTTAACGCCCAGCGCAACACCAACCAGACTGGCCATGCCAACAGACCGGCCACCGTATGACGATTCGCCGTAATCATGGTGGTGCCTTGGAGCACGATTTGCATAACGGCACTCGATTGCTCGCGGTAGCGTGGCGTGGCGATGTCTGATTCGGTTGTACCGCGGTGGCCGTAGCGCGCCAAAAGTTCTTCCCACATCCCTGCGAACACTGCATCTCCCGGCATCGATTGTTGGCGCAAAAGTTCAGTGATGTCGGGACGGGTGGCAAGATAGTCACGTACTGGAGCTAAATCAGCAACGATGGTGCGATTCAATGATTGATAGCGACTGCTCCACTCGGCATAGACCCGCCGCCGACGCATCCACGATTCAAGCGGACCAGTAATAAGCGCCAAGGCCATATCGGCATGATAGTGGAGCACGATTGCCTCGTGCAAAATCATCATAATGACATCGATTTCGCCGTTGAACCGTTGCATCCTTTTCGCGAGTGTCTTTAGTTGTTGCAACACGCGGTTTGGGCGCAGGAGCGAATCCCATGCCAGCTTCACCATCCGCCACCAATGTTTGCGTACCCGTAATCGGTCATAGGGAATAGCCATCAGGACCGCATCATTGAGGTCAGCCGCCATATTGCCGGGTAGCCCACAGGTGTGGAAAACATCAGCAATCATCCCATAATTAAACCGTGGCCGGCCAGCAAATAATTCGACAAATTGGCGATTGTGTGGGATGCGTGCATCAAACGAACGAAAATACGCAAATAAATCATTACTCGCCCCACGATAAAGTTGGGCCATAAAATACGAAGGCAAATCAGGCATCGCTTCGCGGATTTCTCCACTGCCAAAACGTTCATTCCGTCGGGGCGAAAGAACCATTTGTTGGATTTGGATTAACCAACAGGTGGTACCATCATCAGCCCATTCCACTTCCCAAGGCTGGTCTCCAAACACCTTACGGATCTTGCGCAAGAGGTTTTGGAGGCGTTGCACAAATGGCAAGGAAGCAGTGGGAACTTCACCGGGCATAATGCGCGGGAGTGCCAATGTCGTCCCCGATATTTGACCGCGGACAAGGGCTTCTCCGGCGCTCGCCGTAAAATTAACCAAATCATCGGCATATGCTGATTCACTCACGGCAATCCCGGCATGTTGGGCATCAATCATTGTCGACAATAACACATCTCGACGTGTAATTAATCCCTTGCGGTTCGCCGTTGACCAGACGTTACAAATTGCCATGGCTAAGCTTTGTGGGTCTCGTCGGTCGACCCGTAATTTGCTCTTGATCATTCCATCATATATCGATGCATTACTTGGTGCGTACAAAAAAAGCGCACGTACTGCCACCCGCGCCCCGAGTGGCGACAATGCATGGAAAATTCCGAGTGCTTGGATAAATTCCATGGCATCTCGGGGGGTGAAGTCATCATTTCTACCAGCTACCAAATCGTGGCGTTGGGCAAAGCGCCACGCTTCATCAAGCAATACGACGCTCGTAGGCACAGAAATACCATGCCGCATGGCACGATCGAGCAATATTCCCTTCTGTGCAATACCTTGTTTGGCGATTTTGCCGGTACCGACTGGAATCAAAAACGACGTTGCTGCCATTCCACAATCCATCACACATAACGATAAACGTCCATATCCTAATCAATATAATATACGGTATGATGCGGAGCGTATTCGTAATTAGATTACAAAATGCATTAAAAGCTATTCACGCCGTCCCGATGATTGAAATAACTGAAATGAAAGCATTCAGAAGATGAATCGTTACCGTGGTCTTGCAGCCCTCTACGCATTTTGGGCACTCGCCGTTATGAGCCGTGTCAGCTGGCAATATGCCACACACCTTGGCAATCATTTGCCCACCCACCTTTCCGCAATAACGGGGATAATTTATGTGTTGATTGCCTATTGGGCCTGGCAAGGATGGACCAAAGCACTCCAATGGGGACTCATCGTCGAGCTCATCGGGGTCATCGTTGTCGGTACCTATGAACTGTTTTACCCATTTGGATACGCTACCGCATGGTCTCATTATGGCGCAGGATATTTGTACATGCCACTCCTCTTGCCCATTGCAGGAATTGTTGTAGTCTGGCGGAATCGTAAACGGAGGATCGATGTAGTCACTTTCACGGTCGCGTGGCATTAGTTTTGGCTATTTGACAAGCTTATATTGGCTAAACTATACTTTAAGCAGTTTCTTCCTAATTTTTTCACTGGATACTTGCGACATGACATTAACGCTCCTACTACCACAGTTGCTATGCCTACGAACCCGCCGAGCGGGTTTGGTGTGTAACTGGTAGAGGCGCGGGAATCCCGCACAAGCAACTTCAACCTCTCCCGAACCACGGGAGAGGTTTTTTCATCATGGAGGAATAGATGACTGATAGTAAACGTGATCGTTTTGATCCTGCAATCGAACCGAAATGGCGTGATTTTTGGGAAAAACAAGGTATATTCAATGCGGGGCGTCGTCCTGGTGCGCCGAGCCGCTATATCCTCGAAATGTTCCCCTATCCAAGTGGGGATTTACATATAGGCCATCTCAAAAATTACGTCATCGGCGATGTATTGACGCGCTACTACGTATCGCGGGGCTACGACGTCCTCCACCCCTTTGGTTGGGATGCCTTTGGCTTGCCCGCCGAAAACGCCGCCATCAAACGCGGAATCAATCCTGCGGATTGGACCTATAGCAACATCGCTGAATCCAAAGGCTCACTCGCCATTGCCGGCATCATGTATGACTGGAGCACCGAGCTCGCCACCTGTGCCCCCGATTATTACCGCTGGACCCAGTGGTTGTTCCAATTGCTCTACAAACGGGGCTTGGCCTACCGTTCAAAATCTTGGGTAAATTGGGACCCCGTCGACCAAACGGTGCTGGCCAATGAACAAGTTGATGCCGAAGGCCGGAGCTGGCGGAGTGGTGCCAAAGTCGAAAAACGCGAACTCGACCAGTGGTTTTTCAAAATCACCGATTACGCCGAACGCTTACTGGTCGACCTCGACACGCTCACCGACTGGCCCGAGCAAGTCAAAACCATGCAGCGCAACTGGATTGGTAAAAGCGAAGGCGCCGAAGTCAATTTTGCCACTGCTCAGGGTGACTTGGTCGTCTTTACCACCCGGCCCGATACTTTGTGGGGCGCTACCTTCATGGTGCTGGCCCCCGAACACCCCTTGGTCAGTAGCTTGACCACGCCAGACAAAAAAACCACTGTCGATGCCTATATCGCCAAAGCACGCTTGACCAAAGAAATCGACCGCGCCAGCACTGCCCGCGAAAAAACCGGCGTCTTTATTGGGGCCTTCGCCACCAACCCCGTCAACGGCGCCCAGATTCCCATCTGGATCGCCGATTATGTCTTGATGGGCTACGGCACCGGCGCAATTATGGCAGTGCCTGCTCACGACGAACGCGACTTTGCCTTTGCCAAAGAATTTGGGCTCGACATTATCGTCGTTGTCCAACCCAATATGGGCAACTTGTCCGGGATTACGATGACTGAAGCTTGGGCAGGTGAAGGAGTAATGGTCAATTCAGGACCACTCGACGGTATCCCGGCCGGCAAGGGTGATGGCCAAAGCGTCAAAGCAGCTATTGCCTGGCTCAATGCACATGGCAAAGGCAAAGGAACCACAACCTATCGCTTACGCGACTGGTTGATTAGCCGACAACGCTATTGGGGGGCGCCCATCCCCATGCTTTATTTGGCCGACGGCAGTATGGTGCCAGACACCCGATTACCCGTCGAGTTACCGAAGGTCGACGATTATCTCCCCAGAGGCAAATCACCCTTGGCCGCCGCCACCGATTGGGTCAATACTACCGACCCGGTCAGTGGCCAGCCCGCCACCCGTGACACCGACACGATGGATACATTTGTTGATTCGTCGTGGTATTTCTTGCGCTATGCCGATGCCCAAAACGACCAAGAAATTTTTTCACAAGAACGCATCAAACGCTGGATGCCCGTCAATCAATACATCGGCGGTATCGAGCATGCTATTTTGCATCTGCTCTATTCACGCTTCATCACCAAAGTACTGTTTGACGAAGGCTTAGTGCCCTACGATGAACCCTTCCAAGCCTTGTTTACCCAAGGGATGGTGCAACGGCGTGTACGCACTGCCTTGGAAGGCAACGCCGCCGGCGTTACCTTCCCCGAAGAATTACGGCGCAAACACGAATTGCCAAATGGTCTGCTCAGTCTCGCCGCCGCCCGCCAAGCCATCAAAGCCCACGGCTACACCATCGAAGGCGACGACAGCAAGGGTTGGGAGGCCGTCAGTGGCCCCATCACCATGTCCAAAAGCGCCGGCAACGGTATCCCCGTGGGCCCATTTGTACGCCAATACGGCTCTGATGTGGCCCGCATCGTCGTCTTATTTGCGGCTCCACCCGAAAACAGCATGGAGTGGACGGACGAAGGCGTGGCCGGTGCCCAACGCTTCCTCAACCGCATCATGGCACTGTTTATGACTGAACACACCGCCATCGCTGCCCATAGTGTGGGCAGCGTCACCACCGCAACCATTGCCGATCACGAAAAAGAATTGTGGCGGGCGCTGCATATCGCCATCCGCAAAATTACCCAAGATACCGAATCATTCCGCTTCAATACGGCCATTTCTGCGATGATGGAATTCCTCAACGAAGCGCAGCGCTACCGTAATGAGCATCCCGTCGGCGCAGTTTTTTGTGATGCGGCTCACCTGTTTGCTCGCCTGCTCTGCCCCTTTGCCCCCCATTTGGCCGAAGAACTGCATGCCGCCTTTGGTGGCACCGGCAGTATCTACGACGTGGAGTGGCCCAGCTGGGACGAACAAGCCTTGTTGGTCAGCGAAATCGAAGTGGTGCTCCAAATCAACAGCAAAGTACGTGGCCGTATCCTCGTGCCTGCTGCCGCCGACGAAGCCCAACTCGAAAACTGGGCGCGGAGTAATCCCCGCATCCAAGAACTCATCGGCAACGCCACCATCCGCAAAGTCATCGTGGTACCGGGAAAGTTAGTCAATTTCGTCGTCTAAACGCCAACGAGCAAACGATAGCAGTCATAGATTTCATATAAATTCTATGACTGTTATCGTTTTTTACTATCACCAAGAAAGATTGCGATGTTAACCCTCAAATTGCTCCCTACCACCTATACGATTTGGCAATTACCTAGCGATGCCCTCACACCCACCATCGCCGCGGGAATCTTTACCACCGTGATTCGCACGGCCGATGAATTATCGGGAGTGTGTGAGGCAACGCAAGTACCCGTAGGCGCGACGATCGATGCCGGCTGGCGCTGTCTGCAATTTGTCGGACCATTTGATTTGACCTTGACCGGTATCATGGTGCGTGTGGCAACACCGCTGGCGCAGGCCGGAGTGCCTATTTTCACTTTGGCAACCTATAATACCGATTACATCTTGGTACCGGGCGCCCGGCTTGCCGATGCCTGTGACGCAATTACCCAAGCAGGGCATTCGATTCGTACGTAATGTTACAGCACCGATAATGGCATCCAAAAAACAAAAATGAACATTCGGACAGTTGGGCGATGTGGCGCTGCCACTCCAAAGGATTCCCGATGCGGAATATACAAAACCATTTTGCGGGTGTTGCCAATCAATACGCTACCTACAGACCAACATACCCGCGTCAGCTCCTGGCCGATCTTGCAGAACTTGCAGGTGGACCCAAAACCACTGCGCTCGATGTAGCCGCAGGCAACGGTCAAGCAACGACTATGCTCGCTGATTATGTCAATCATGTGTATGCTAGCGACGTCGCCTTAAGCCAGATCCAAGCGATGCCGACGCATCCACGCATATCGGCATATGTAGCCAGAGCCGAAGCAAGTGGGGTGCACGCACATTCCATTGATCTGATTACGGTGGCTCAAGCGATGCATTGGTTCGATGTCGCTGCGTTTCACCGCGAAGTCAGTCGGGTCGTCCGACCAGGCGGAATAATTGCAGTCTGGAGTTATGCATTACTACATGCCACCCCGGCCATAAATGACGTAATCACTGATCTCTACCGCACCACAGGCCCATGGTGGCCAGTCGACCGTGCCCATGTGGACGACGGCTACGCCAACCTTGCCTTCCCCTACCCACTCGTCCCTTACACGCCACCGGCGATGACCGCCGAATTCGATGTGACGCGTTTATTGGGCTATTTGGGCACATGGTCGGGGGTGCAACGCTACAAAAAAGCCACCGGCGACGACCCCGTCGCCGCCCGTAATGAAGCATTCCGCGCCGCATGGGGCGGCCCTGATACGATGCCGGTGACCTTTACGTTTGACGTGTCGATGCGGGTCGGTCGGGTCGGATAACTGCCCACAAGCGTGACGCATCTTTGCGCCAATGCACTGCCCATGATGCGTCATCATGCCACAGTTCATAAGCGATTAAACACAATAACAACACCATCCCAAAAAATTTATATGAACCCATCAGTAAGGTTATAATTCCATAATATTCGGGGTAGCCAAAGCTCTTGTGATACCCAAACGCCAGCAAGGCGAAACTAAGCCCAGCTACACTGGTTTGCCTCAATCCTAACGTCCGTTCACGATAATGCCACCACAACATAATAAATACCATAATCAAGAGTGTCATGTAATGCATCCACGCGACTGGAATCGCCAGAACCATCAGAAGCATAAATAACCCATATTGCAGCGCATATGCGCTACTTTCACGGGGGAAATCACGGAGTGCCAAAAGACATACACTTGCCGAAACCACCATTGATAGGTAAGTCGCAATATGCTCGATGTGTGGGACGGCAAAGCGATTCATTTCGTAGGGGGTGTCATAAAACCGTGCCAAAAAGCTAGTAAACGTTTGATTGTCGATCCAAGACGTTGTACCACCAATACTCGGCAACACCGTAGTCATAAATTGAGCACTCGTCTGCCAATCAGATACTAAAATCGCCAATCCATTCCACAGCACCATCCCCAACACAAACCCAAGTAACGACCACCAGCGTCGTTTAATCACAAAAAACGCCAATATGATAATTGGGTAGATTTTGAGCGAAGTCAGGAAGGCAATAACAAGTCCAGCCCACCCATCACGATTGTTCCGCATGCACCAATACGCCAGGGTAAACCCAAACAATAGAACGACATCGGTTTGCCCATATTTAATGCTGTCGTACAACGGCTGATAATTCGCGAGAAGCACCAATGCACCCACCCACCACCAACGGACTTGCGGTTTGATGATAGCCATCCATAAGACCAATGTAAGCACAAACAAGCAAATATTAACGATACGAAAATAATTTAATACCGTAATGTCTGCCATTGCGATAAACGGCGAAAACAACAAAATATAAAATGGCGGTCGCTTATAAACTGCAAAGGGATTGTCTGCCACCATGTTGATTTGATAGAGCACACCTGTGTACATCCAACGCCGAGCGGCATTCAACCAAATACTAAAATCACCGCTGCCATAATGAAATATGCGTGACATCAATACCGCTTGATGCACGAGTGACATGATTGCCAACGATGCCATACCATACCATTGACCAATCATTTTGGCACTGCGAAGATACCCATTTCGGCGCAATAACCAGGTACTCATACCACCACTTGTTAGTAACACTCCAAGTGTTATCCCCATCCAATGCTCATAGGTTGTAGGAATGGTAATGTGATCGGCCATTAGCAGTAATTGGATAATGGGAAGCGACCACCATACCATCCCACACCAAAACGGTAAATCAATCCCTTTCATCCGCCAATCAAATTGCAATACACCTGACAAATATGCTCCCCAAATCCCCACAACGCCTAGCAATAGCCAAATCACGCCCCAATGCAAGAATGGGATAATTTCATACGGTCGCCACCACAAACAAAGGGCAATCAATACATTACTGGAAATCACAATCCTGATAATTGATCTAGGCGTTACATGCGTCATAATAGCAATGATGCTGCCAAATAACACAATACCTAATGTACAAAGGATGGTGTAGAGTCCCAATACCGGATAATAATTTGTTACCAGTTTAATATTTGCAGCAAGTAACATCACTCCAATGGGCCGTGAATCGGTGGAACTATGCCAAACATCACTTTTGATATGGAATGGTACTCCCCAACCCCAATTATTTGTGGCCATATCCAATACATGATATTGCCGAATAGTACTGACAATCAGCACTTTCGTCACAATCCGCGACGGCGTTAAATGAAATTGAATAATTTCTGGGATTAATTTATTAGCATCGCCATTCGACATCACTAATGAAATAATTTTGGGCCCATGGGTAATCTGCGGGAAACGAATAGTGCTTTCCATTTGCGTCCAACGAAAATTAACCATGCCAACATTTGTGGCGAGTTGCTCAACATCATACACACCATCTAAATACATCGTATCATTATGGCCTATGACAATCTGCATCGCTTGGTCCGGAACTGCAAGGCTAACAAACATCCACATTGCCACCAAGCTTACCCAAACATAACGATTAAATATAACGACTTTCAGCCGCGACAACATCAATCGTATTTCAGATACAGGCAGTACCGCAGAAACAGATGGTGTCTCTCGGAGACCATATGGCTGCATATTTCTACTCTCTTATCTTATTTCATTACCCAATATCCATCTTCTTCAACACAAATGCCCATATAATCATCTTCGTTATTTTTGGGCATTTCATTTCACTCATAATTTCATATTAACATTACCCTCATTTCTAATAAAATCAAAATCATTAACAACACATGATTTTTAATTAAGCATTATGATTATTATATAACAATATTTACCTCTACTGCGGATGACCTTGGGCGATTCACTATTGCCCGAGTAACGACGTTTCAAGACTGCTAATTTGTGAAGTCTTGATTTAATGTGCCCAAAATTTTGTGATTTGTGCTGCATCACTATTGATACACGTATTATCTGCATAAATCATATCGTCTACTCCTTAAATCACCTGTTTTGCGATTATTAGTCGGTCAACACTCCAAATATATGGTAAAACTAGGTGTACTTCCTTGCATAATGCCATGATATGCATATACCAAGACTATTCACCTCAAAGGCTTTACTACAATGACACTCACGAATTTCATGTCCTACGTGCTAAATGGGCGCATAAGTATGCCAAAAATAAAAATGATCTTGCTTGGTGTGCTCTTTATCGTCATGTCAATCATCATCTATCAAGCGAGTTTATCTACCGCCGGCAAAATCGTGATTGGTCAACATGATAGTGTTTGGATTCGCGCATTTGACGAAGTCGATACCAGTGATAATCAAACATTTCGTTGGTCATCAGATACGAGCGTTATACGGATACCTCTCATCCATCAAGGTTGGAACACGGCGACACTCTATGGGTGGGGATCGCCATCAGGTACCCGTAGCACGGATCAAAGTGCCGATGTTACGAGTAGCATCGAGTCTCATACTGCCATACCGTTTACCGTGCAATCTGCGTTTCGACGGCATTACACGTTACTTGTGCCACCCCCAGCATTGCCATTTTGGTATACACCGATGACGCTACAAAGTAGCGTATTGTTTGATACGGTCAATTCCCGTTCTTTGGGAATAGCCCTCATGTCGGTCGCAGTACAACCTACAACCATCCACACAGGAATAACCTATAGTTTGTTGGTTTTTTGGGGATTATGTCTTATCAGTGGTCTTTTCTGTAAACTCATCGGAGCATCTTGGCGTAGAAGTGCCCTTAGCGGTATCGGAGGGATGTCAGTCATCGCTATCGCTTATATAACCAATCCCATAGCGTTATTACCTCATTTACTTTGGGTAGCAATATGGCTCGGGCTCTGTTGTGGCGGAATTGTTATTGCACGGATGACTCGAATTATTCTCAATGGCACCCACGTGCCAGGGTTTGCACTCCCGTTATTGTGTGCGCTTGCATTTTGGTTATTACCCCTGTATCAAATTTTTTTACGGTTGGATGATGTCTATATCCGTAATTTTCGCTTTGAATCTTGGATGGGGATTGGATTGGGTCTGATTATTAGCGGTGGAATTGGCCTAGCGTGGCTCCAAAATCGCCGCCTCATACCGTACATCCCCAATCTCGCCTATTGGTATATGCTCACGGGGTTTGCCGTACTTGGGATCGGGTACCAACTCTCCATGTGGCACCATTTGTTTACCTATGGGAGCGGTGATTTTGTGATTTGGTTGAATGCTGCTCGCCGCTGGGTTGATAGTGGTGTGCTATATGACGCGAGCAAAATCGCTGATAATCCCTTTGCCGTCTACAAACGCCCACCGTTTTATATTATGTTGTTTACGCCATTTGTCCGTTTTGATGAATTACTCGTACTACAATATTTTCGAGTTGCCAATATTATTTTATTTCTCATCACACTAGGAATCTGGGTACGGATGATGCAACGACAATTCCTATGGTGGGGTCTTGTGTTGATCTTATTGACCAATTATCAGCCGTTATATGATACAGTCGCCTATGGCCAAACAGACATTATTTTGTTATTTAGTTTCACCCTCGTGTTATGGGCGATACATACTCAACAACCTGAAAGGGCCGGTATTGTGGTTGCATTTTTGACCATGATAAAAATATACCCCGTCATACTCCTTGCTTTTTTTGTGATTAAACGTCAATGGAAAGGAATTGCTGGATTTGGCATTGGAATGATTGTATTGAACCTCATTGCAATTATGGTCATTGGTTGGGAAATCCATGTGCAATATGTCACTCGCATATTGCCAAGTATCGGCGGCACAACATCTTGGATTGAAAACCAAACTATTGCAGGATTTATTACCCGTTGGTATGACAACCCCTTTGCAATGAGTCGATTTTCAATTCATTTGGTCGAACGCATTGCCACGCTTATTTCTGGAGGGTTGTCTGCTTTGGTGTGTCTCTTTGCATTCCGTGACACATCCGTACGTGACAGTAGATTTGCGGTTCAATATGCCATGTTTGTCATGCTAATGGTCATTGCGATTCCAGTCGCGTGGATGCACTACTCAACAATGCTCATACTCGTATTTTTAATCATGTTTTGGCATTATCAAACAAAAGTTATCAAAATTATTCCGGCAGCACTCTTTGCAATGAGCTATGCATTAATTGCCTTCGGGAATTTCCGGAGCTTCAACTACCCCACAAACCTTGGTCTTGTCAGCATATTAATGAGTTCATATAAATTTTATGGGATGATTCTCCTGTTCATCGTATTATTTTATGAAGTCTGGTTCTCAGCCACCACTTGGTCGCAAACTTGGATTCATGATTTGCGCAAAATAAGGGATTGGATTCGCCTCCAACTATCCTACATACCCACAACGCAACAAGACCCAATAGTGCGTGATTATGCCCCGCCCCCTTCCGAATTCCGCCACACCGAAAATCACAACAATACGGACCGGTAAGAGACCAACAGAGTGATTCCTTACCGGTAGTCACTCATGCTGAGGTTCCACTCGCTAACATCCGTATCCATAACTTTTTACAATCAGCAATCCATGCAGATGCCCATGTTGCAGGAGTTACCGAAATTTCGTGGAGCATCAAAACTGCGAGCATCATCATGGCACATCGCGAAAAGACCCCATAAAAAGGATGTCAACGCCTGAATTACTGGATAATTGAAACTGCAAAATTCCTATGCTTAATTACTCCGAACTCATTGTAATGACCATTGAATACGCTGGGCACACAATATGCCTGTGTATCACCCTTTAGTAAACACAAATTACGACAACTGCACCCTGCAGTCTTTTGGTCGATTCCAAGCGCCTACGTGAATCCTCAAAGCACAGAGATGATTTTGGATGCTCGCTATAGATTAATCCTATTGACCGTGGTCAACCATCATTTCATTGTTAATATAAACCGCAAAATATATTTATTTCTGTTACTATATATTGTAGAAAAGTCCTTTTGATATAGTGGAATTCACGATGTCTGCCAAATCAGATTCAGTTTTAAACCATGCCAATTTATCGCTTCATCGCGCGCGGGTCACCGATTTCGGGGTGCTTCAAGCATTACTTGATGATAGTGCTGCCACATTGCGCGTACGCTACGGCATTGGCCCATGGGGGATTGCGACGACAGCACGGCAAATGGAACGCAATATGACGCGCCATCACATAATGTTGGTGCATTATCTCGGCGTCGCGGTCGCGACATTCACATTTGCACCAACTACCCCTAGCTGGTACCCTACAAACGTCTTCACCCCCACCGCAAAACCGGTAGGGTATCTGACCAATTTAAGTGTTTTGCCGTCGTTTCAAGGTCAAGGTGTTGGATTGTGGTGTGCCGGCAAAGCTGCGGAACTCGGACATACGCTCGGCTATGGCGCCATTCGCTGCGATCTCTATGCAGACATAAAACCATCACACCATTTTGCCCATAATGCCGGCTATACCTGGTGTGGCGATATCACATTTGCAAGCCATGTCCGCATGCTTTGCGAGAAACTCATTTAGTTTCCGTATGATTTTGCAACAAAACTGCAACTTGCGGCAAAATATAACGCGTAGCCCAACACTATTTTCAAAAAACAGCTGAATTATCCCCACGAGGAAGCAATACTTTTCCATTCGGAACTCATTGGTTTGCCGTGTCGCGCGCAAAATCACGCATCGCCGGTAAAAACCACAATATCGGTACCATCACCAGCGATGCCACACCAGCCGCCACAAACCA
>CALQBW020000009.1 GCA_943328915.2 Singulisphaera sp. GP187
CGATGTGTGTTTCACTGTGACAACGACGTGGTCGATCATCAAATCGTCACCATGGAGTTTGCTGGTGGGATAAGCGCATCCCTTACCATGCATGGACTCAGCAACGATGAAGACCGCAGTATGCGCTACGACGGCACCACGGGCACACTCCACGGCTACTTCAATGCCAACGGCGGCCGCATCGAAATCAAACCGCACCGTGGCACCCCCGAAGTCTATGAGGTCGATGGCCGGAGCGGTCACGGTGGTGGTGATACCGGCATCATGCAAAGCTTTATCGCCGCGGTGCGTGGCACCGCCGCACCCAAAAGCAGCGCCCGCGAATCACTCGAATCACATTTGCTGGCCTTTGCCGCCGAAGAAGCGCGCATCGCCCATTCCGTCATCGAAATGGCAGACTACAAAGCCGCGTTACGTGCCCAAGCCGATCAATTAGCATAGAGGTCTACCATGTCATACTTGCAAAAACTGCAATCACTCGGCTATATGCTCCAAAGCGTGCCACTCAACACCGGGCGCTTCCAGCTAGCCGTCCAAACCGGCAATCTCGTCTATACCTCGGGCAGCGTATCACGCTTTGGCGAAGAAGAAATCAAAGGCCTCGTCGGTGCCGACCTCAGCGTCGAACAAGGCTACCACGCCGCACAACTCAGTACACTCAATGCCCTACAAGCCATCCATTCCCTAGTCGGCATCGACAACGTAGTGCGGATTTTCAAGGTGCTTGGCATGGTGAATGTGGCACCAGGCTTCAACAATACCACCGGCGTCGTACATGGCTGTAGCGAATTACTGCTCGAGGTGTTTGGCGAACAAGGCCAGCATGCCCGGAGCGCCGTGGGTATGGTCATACCGTTTAATTACGCCACCGAAGTGGAACTGATTGCCGAAGTACGCTAATTCTTCAACACAACCCGGGCATCCACACTTAATTGTGTGGGTGTCCGATTTTTGGTGGGTAATCGATCCTGCCCACGCCAAATCATAGCGTGAGTCTTTTTTTGTTATTTTCTCAAAAAACACCGCCGCGGTGGTGAATACCCAACAAAAAATCACTGTACGTTCCCTATATACCACTCCAGTGGCATTGCACCTCACGTGACTCAAAAGGAATTATGAATTGCTACCGGTGAGTAGGTCTGCTAACGGGCAACGACAATGGTATAATTTGCCTAGGTATTGGCATAGTGTGACGAGATGGAACCATGACACAAATTAAAGGACCGGTGCGCGTGCGTTTTGCACCTAGCCCGACGGGTTATTTGCATATCGGCGGCGTACGTACCGCCTTGTTTAATTGGTTGTTTGCTCGGCATTACGGCGGGCAGTTTTTGCTCCGTATCGAAGACACCGACGAGAAACGCTTCGTCGAAGGTGCGGCTAACGATTTGATGACCTCGATGCGCTGGGTAGGGATCGACTGGGACGAAGGTCCCGACATCGGCGGCCCCTGTGGCCCCTATGTGCAATCTGAGCGCCATGCCCAAGGGGTGTACCAACCTTACGCCCAACAATTGCTCGAGGCCGGATTGGCTTATATGTCGTTCACCACCGAAGAAGAGCTAGCCGAAATGAAGGCCGTCGCCGAAGCCCGGGGCATCAAAGCATTCCGCTTCCGTGGCCCCGAACGGGACTGGCCCCTCGCTAAGCAACAAGAGCTTGCCGCCACCGGCAAGCCCCACACCGTCCGGCTCAAGACCCCCACCGAAGGCAGCACCCACTTCCACGACATCGTTCGCGGTGGCGACGATGGGATTCGCATCAACAACGCCGAGTTGTATGACATCGTCCTCCTCAAAAAAACCACCATGCCCGTCTATCACATGGCCCATTTGGTCGACGATCATCTGATGGGCATCACCCATGTGTTGCGGAGCGATGAATGGGTGTCGTCGACGCCGTATCACGTGCTCTTGTACCAATACTTTGGCTGGGAAGCACCGGCGTTTGCCCATTTGCCACCAATTTTGCGGGCCGACGGCCACGGTAAATTGTCCAAACGTAAAGACGACGTCTCAGCCAATCGCTTTTGGGAGCGCGGCTATTTGGCTGATGCTATGTTTAATTATTTGACCTTGCAGGGCTGGAGTTTCGACGATCATACCGAAATCATGACCCGCGCCGAAGTGGTCGAACGCTTCACTATTGACCGCGTGTTGTCATCGCCCGCCCGTTGGAACCCGGCCAAACTGCTCGACATCAACGGTATCTACATCCGAGCCATGGCGGGTGCCGATGTGGCGACGGCAATTACACCGTTTTTGCAAAAAGCAAATCTGGTGCCCACACCCATCGACGCACAGCGTGCTGCCTATGTGTCACGGTTGACACCACTCATCCATGAGCGACTCAAGGAGCTCGGTGAAGCTCCCGAATTACTTGACTTTTTGTTGGGTGAAATCGAAACCCCCAGCGCAGAATCCCTAATCCCCAAAAAAATGGACGCTTTGGAGACGCATACGGCCTTGATCGCCGTGCATGTATCACTCAGTGCCATCGCAGAATGGGACGGACAAGAAGCCCAACTCGAAGCCGCGCTGCGCGCGTTGTGCGAGCAATTCGAGCTCAAGCCTGGGCAATTGTTTGGTGCTGTACGGGTCGCGATTAGTAATCGCACCGTGGCGCCACCGTTGTTCGAGACCCTCACCGCACTCGGCCGCACCCGTAGTCTTGACCGGATTGCCATGGCGATTACCGTCGTCGCATGATGCCAACTATCCCCCGTGTCGTTGCGTTATGACAATGCGACCACACGGGGGTATTTATTTGAGATTATTTCCCAATACAAAATCGGGCAAACACGGTATCAAGCAACGCTTCGCTGACATCAGCACCCGTAATTTCGGCCAAGGCAGCCACTGCCGCTTGGAGATCAACGGCTACGAGGTCGGCGGTGAAGTGCTGCTGTAACGCCTCCAACGCATCAGTGAGGTGATTGCGACACCGTTGCAACGCATCAACATGCCGGCTATTGCTGACGCGCAAGTCGTGGGCTGGAGCGTTGTCAAGCAAATAAGCGGCCATTTGCTGTTGTAACGTGTCTAACCCATGACCAGTTTTACTCGAAATCTGGACTTGGACAACAAATCGGGTTTCACGGAGTTGTGGTGCTTGCTGAATGGTTGCTTCGCATACTAGCAAATCAGATTTGGTGAGGACCAGAATCGCCGGTAATTCGCCACGTGCAGCCAAAGCCACATGGTCTTGGGGTGTGAGTGGCAACGAACCATCAATCAATACCAACGCGAGGTCGGCATGTGCCGCTGCGCTACGGCTCCGAGCCACGCCTAGTTGTTCAACTAAATCAGCACTATCATCAATAATCCCCGCAGTATCGATAAAGCGCACTGGT
This sequence comes from Singulisphaera sp. GP187, assembly GCA_943328915.2. Classification (GTDB taxonomy): domain Bacteria; phylum Chloroflexota; class Chloroflexia; order Chloroflexales; family Roseiflexaceae; genus UBA965. The sequence continues at coordinate 3,353 of CALQBW020000009.1, forward strand.
ACCCCATGGATATCAGCCGATTCTTCAAGGGTATCACGGGTAGTCCCTGCAATCGGCGATACAATTGCACGGTCATGCCGTAATAATGAATTGAGGAGGCTTGATTTACCCACATTTGGGCGCCCCATCAATACGACACGGGCGCCATCGCGCAACACCATGCCGGTGCGCGCACCGGCCAGCAGCGTATCGATGGTCGTAACGAGTTGCGCAAGAGTCGACACCTCAACTGCAGTTTCAGCGACTTCATCAGGGAAGTCAATCCTCGCGACAACGGCGGATAACTCATAATTAATTATTGCAATGAATTGCGTCACTTGTTGCCCCAACCACCCTTGGAGTTGGGCTTGGGCTTGGCCCAACGCTTGGCCAGTTTGGGCTTGGATGACATCCATGACGGCTTCGGCTTGGCTCAAATCGATCCGGCCTGCTACATATGCCCTCATCGTAAATTCACCAGCATTGGCCATCCGTGCACCGCACGTCAAGATACGCTGAAGGACAGATTCGAGGGCGATGCGGCCGCCATGGCACGAGATTTCGACCACATCTTCGCCCGTATAACTTCGCGGCGTCCGCATCCATACTGCCAAAACTTCATCAATGACTTCACCAGTCGGAGTCAACACATGCCCATATCGCATCACATGCGGGCGCCATGCAGCAACCCGGTGGGGTCGGTAGATTTTTTGCAAAATTGCCAAGGCTTCATTGCCACTCATGCGGATAATACCAATGGCGCCTTGACCAGGAGGGGTGGCGATAGCCACAATGGTGTCGTCGTATTTCATGATTCCTATTATACCTAACTCAAACAAATCACTTTTATTTATGGTTAGGTTACGTGTGTTTACGTCGAGCCTCTTTCCCGCAATCAAAAGTCACTGCGTTGGGTGGATGAAAAATAATGAGAATCGTTTTCATACTCATAAAACATATTCATAAAACATCCACAAATATTTATACAAACAGTTTCATTTTTTATGTCGACAGAATCTAAAAAATCCAATTTGCATAAAGAACTATTGACCATCGAAAAGTCACAAAAGCTAAGCAGGGCATTCCGTAGTGGATGGGAAAACTCGCGAGCCGATAACCATGTGGTTATTAGTTCATCCAAAAATCATTGGTGGGTAAAATTCTTGTGGCGAAGGTTATTTGGTTTGGGGGCGAATTTAGCAACTACTATACAGACGCACTCAGCGCTCCGCGGACGATGATTGCGTCCCAACCGCTAGATGCAGAACAACGCCTTGGCTTTGTAATCAGCAGCGGGTTAGACATGAATGTGTAGCAATCATCAGAGCTGTTATTGCACTTTAATCGAGTATTGGAGCCCAGAATACCATCGGACAATGAACAATTATTTGATTTTATGTATGCATCATTAGCCCAAATAATATTTACTTTGGGGTTCGGAGCTTTTGTGGCGAATGGCTCCAAGGAACTTTACGCTTTCCCACAGAAGTTTTTGGTCTCACGGGCAATCAATGGTATTTTTAGTCACATTGAGCGTCGCATGTGAAGTTACGATAAGGACAATTCTAAAAGCACTTTCTGCAATAGAACCGTCCATTCAGATTCGGATACCGTTTTGGCCATTGCTTGCTGGAGCTGCTGTCATTGGGATTTTGTTTTGCTGATTTCCCGAGCATACTTGCATCGAATTTTTATCATTTCTTGCACATCTATCAGTGGTTGCTAATACCAAACCTCGTTGAATACGCTATACTATGTAAATAGTGTAGAGAAATCGGGTGGAGTGTATATGGCTTTGATTTTGGCAATCGATGAAGATGTCGTGCTCACCATGAGTTTGGATCTCCAACTCGGGAATGTTGGCCACATCGTGCGTCGTGCGAATTCATTCGCTTTGGCGACGCAATTTCTCGAAGAACAACAACCAACCGTCATTGTCATTGACCCAAGTTTTGAGGTTCATGCTGGTTGGCAAATCATAGAGCAGTGGGCAAGCAAAATTCCCGTAATAGTGATGAGCGATGACCCTACCGCCGCCACTGCAGATAGGGCAAAATCCTTGGGTACCCAAGGTTTGATAGCAAAACCATTTTTGATGAATGATTTAGTAGAATTCCTTACTCCATTTATCCAAACAACCACTACTCCTGCAATCGAAAAATCAATTGTGTCAGACGTTGAGCCCAAACCCAAACGCAATAGTCGGAAAAAGAACCAAAGTACGGAAAGCCGGATTCCGGTACCGGTTATCATGCCATCAAGGGATACCTTGGGGTTAAGCATTACTGATGCCGATGAATTACTGTTGACCGGATTGCCAACAACAGTTACACCCGCCAACGAACCTCAACTAAAAAAAGAATCGATGGGCAGCCGTTTACGTGCTGAACGTACCAAACGTAATATTCCGTTAACGCAAATTGATTTGTCTATTGGCGTGCATATGACCTATGTCCAAGCGATGGAGGAAGATCGTTTTTCACATTTGCCACGTGGTCGAATGGCTGAAGAAATGATCACTAAATACGTACGTTATCTGGGGATGAATGTCCAAAGCGCCATAGATGAATATCGCGGCTTTCATTATTCTGAAGCAATCGAACCAATCACTGCTTTTGGGGCAGATAAATTACAATTCAATTCTTATCGTCGGTATATTTTCATCGGATTAGCAATGATCATGCTGATTGGTATTTTGTATGGTGTATACCGATTCGAAAGCACTCGAATTAATGCGGTAAGTGGTGGAGTCCTATCTCTTATTTTTCGTGAAACAGCCACGCTCACCCCGACTTCAACAATAACACCAAGTCCTACCGCTACACTTACCCCTACCTTAACCCAAACAGTCACTGCATCAATGACTATTACCCGGACGTTAACGGCAACCAATACCGTAACACGCACACCTACGAACAAACGTCGTCCATAACAATTCACGGTGGCTACGCGACGTTAAACCAAACAGGAAAATGCGTGTTATTCCCTACGCTTACAGGATTTTCAAATTCAAAAAACAACCAAACACTTTAATTACGGCCAGAATTGCCATACCCCTGCAACAGTCGGTACAATGTAGTTCGCAAATGCCTGTAAATCTTGTGCCACACTTAGCCCCGACGTGACTCCAATTTGGGCCATGACCCCAGCGTTGTGGCCCATTTGCATGTCTGCAGGCGTATCACCAAGCATAATTGCTTCATGTGGCGCTACCCCAAGTGCCCGACATACGGCCAAAATTTTGTCTGGGGCTGGTTTGGGCGCCATACCCATATCATCAGCACATGCCATCGCCCCCACTAAATGAGCAACACCGAGGTGTGTGAGGGTGGCTATAGTCGGTGCACGGTCATCAGCAGTGGCGACTGCGATCAGCGCACCCTTCGCCCGAATCGCCGTAAACAACGCTAGTACATCAACCAACGGTACCGCTTCGCGGGCTGGATCGGGAGGTTGCCACGCCTGTTGTACCAATACATAGGCGTCACCGACAGATATCCCAAAAGGCAAAACAATCTGTACCGCCACTTGTTGCATATTCGCCATGCTTGCAATTGCCAAACGGCCAGTGGGATTTATCCGTTTCGATACCTGGTCATACCCATATGCATCGGCAAATTCCGCCCGGACATCTTGTTGAATGGCAACACTGATACGTTCGGCAAAACCGATGGCCCAGTTCCCCCACATTTGTTGAAAATCAATCAATGTACCGTCTTTATCAAAAATTACTAATCGGGGGGGGCGTGGGAACATCACTGACCTCACTTTTCATCCCAAAATAAATTATTCTGCCAACACCAATACCGTGCGTGGGTCGCATCCCACCGTCATTGCCGTATTGATTTGTGGAATAGCATGTGTAGCATCATTAAACAAATCAACCAACACCCTTTGTCCGTGAGCCAGTAATGTCACCCGTACTGTTGCACCGAGGAAGACGACATCTTGAACAATCCCAGTCAACTGATTAGGCAACTCAGGCGTAGCCACATGTAATAATTCGGGACGTACTGCACATTCTACCGTACTCCCAACCGCCTGTGTCAACCCTGCTGTTACGTGCCAGACTGCTTCGCCAACCCGTACGTTAAGGGCATCAACCACCGTTGCGGTGAGAATATTGAGCGTACCAACAAACGATGCCACAAAACGAGTCCGTGGTGCATTGTAAATTTCGTGAGGGGCACCTACTTGGGCAACACGACCGTTACTCATCACCACAATACGGTCTGACAACGCCATAGCTTCTTGTTGATCGTGGGTCACATAGATAGTTGTAATTCCGAGTCGTCGTTGAATTTCGCGGATTTCTTGCCGCAACGTGTCACGAATTTGGGCATCGAGCGCTGACAATGGCTCATCGAGCAACAACACTTGCGGTTGTAATGCCAACGCACGAGCCAAGGCCACACGTTGCTGCTGTCCGCCAGAAAGTTGATATGGGTATCGGGCGGTGTAGTCAGTCATTGCAATCAGGTCGAGCATTTCACCGACACGGGATTTGATTTCATTTTTGGAACGCCCAGCAACCATTAATCCAAAGCCGACATTATCTGCCACCGTCATATTGGGGAACAAGGCATATGATTGAAACACCATGCCGATATTGCGTTTGTTAGGGGGAGTCGCACTAATGTCGACTCCGTCCAGGATGATTTTGCCGGCAGTAAGTTGCTCAAAACCAGCGACCATGCGGAGCGTGGTAGTTTTGCCACAACCACTCGGACCAAGAAACGACACAAACTCGCCACGAGTAATTTCTAAATCAAATTGGGCAACGGCCACAGTGGAGCCAAATAGTTTGCGAACGTCCTGTAACACTAAAAAACTCATATTGGATTCCTTTGATAATAGTGATAGTAGAATTCAGTGATTATCGGGGACCGGCAACCGTGGCGGTCGTATTACGCCCTATGAGCTGCATGATAACGACAATCCCCCAAGTCAAAAGCAGGCTCAACACGGTAATGGCAGCGGGTTCGTAAGCTCGCGCTCGGCCAATTTCGGCAAGATATGGCGCAAACGCCACGGCGTTCCCCAACAAAAATCGCGCGAGTGTAAGTTCGCCGATGACGATTGCAAACGTAACAAAAGAACCATTCAACACCGCCACACGAATATTTGGGAATATTACTCGCACAAAAATCGTCAACCAACCAGCCCCTAAGCTTTGTGATGCTTCTACCAACGTACGTAAATCAATAGCACGCAGTCCTGCGTCAATTGAACGGTACATGTATGGCATCGATAGGACCATATAGCCGGCTAGCAGCAAACCGTATGTACCCAACGTGGTATTGGTAATCGATAGCGGCGGACGCGCAAATACCCGCAAATAACCAAATACGAGCACTACACTGGGGATGACAAAGGGCACCAATGCCACAAATTCGACAACCGGGCGCAGGCGGCGCAAAAATAGATGCAGTACGGTCAAGGTGGGAATGAGTAACAACATACAACAAAAAATCGTCAACAACGCCATTTGGGTCGAAAAGACAAAGCTCGACCCAAAACGAGGGTCAGCAAAAACCTTGTCATAGGCCAACAACGAAAAAATACCTTTTTTGGCTTTGAGCGAAAAGACGAACGTGGCATAAATGGGCAAAAAAAAGTACAACACCCCGAGGCTTACCCATAGCCATGGCCAAAATCGACGAAGCATCTGTATATCCTCCTGTTAGGCGCGTAACCAACGCTCGGCACGGCGTTGGAGCATGGTATATGTGCCAATCGTAATGGTCATGATGACAATCATGCCGGTAGCCAAGGCATAAGCGAGGGCTTCGTTGTGGAGCACATCCCCACTCATTTCTTGGGCAATCACATTGGTCACCATAGTGAAGGTGCCACCAGTCAAGGCATAGGCAGTAGCAAATGCGCCGAAGGAATTACCAAACAGCAATACCATTCCGGCCAAAATCGCCGGCATCAAGATCGGCAAGGCCACATGTCGCCAGTATTGAGCGGTATTGGCACCCAATATAGCACTGGCTTCACGCCATTCACGGCGCAATCCATCAAGTGCTGGAGTCATCACTAATACCATCAATGGGAATTGAAAGTAAACGTAGACGATAACTAAACCAATGTAGGAATACAAATTAAAGCCATTTTTGTAGAGGTTGATCCCCAATTGTGCGAGCAATAGGGTAATAATACCGGTCCGACCCAAGGTCGCCACAAACGCAAACGCTAGCGGTACACCTGCAAAATTCGAAGCCACACCACTAAAGGTCAAAATAGCGGTGCGAATCCCGCGCGGCAAGCCACCCGCCGTAACCGCATAGGCGACGAGCAAGCCGATAATCGCGCCGATAATCGCAGTCGTAAAACTAATCCGCAAGCTCATGGCGTATGCTTCGATAATCATCGGGTCATTCATATCAGCAAAATTTGCAAGTGTCCACTGCCCTTGGGCATTCCGGAAGCTTTCGATGAGCAATGAACCTGCCGGCAAAATCATAAATAACACGGCAAACAGCAAAAACGGCACCACAGTCAAGCTCACGCCGACTCTGCGCCAATCAATCTGACGCCACCATGTCTGTGCGGCTCCATTGGTCATGACGCCTCCTTTTTTTAAAACGATCGTACGGGATTTGCAGGAATTGCTCGCTGAGGGGATTCCTCAACGAGCAATTATGGATTAGGTCACGAATCAGCGCAAAATTACGCCTTTTTCTTGATTTCCATCTTGACGATAGTATCCCATTGTTCTGTGATAACCTTTTTTGAAGCAGTCAACTGCTCAACATTGGGGAAGACAGCCTTGGCCATCAAGTCGGCTGACGGAATATTGCTCAAAACGTCGGCGGGTACTTTTTTGGCGCTCAACATGGCGGCAAAGCGAGTGGGGATACCATAGGCCTTGGCCCAAATCAATTGCACTTCATCTGAGAAGAGGTGCTCTTGCCACAAACGGGCAGCATGTGGGTGAGGAGCATAGGCGCTGATTGCTTGGACATACACACCACCAAATACGGGCTCGGGGATAACGACTTCCACTTCAGGGTTACCGGCAGTGGTGTCACGCAAACCCAGGGCCAAATATGACCACATTGGCATAATCGGGGTTTCACCTTGGGTGAACAATGCCGATGAGCCCATGGTTTCGATTAACGTCCCTGATTCCTTAAGCTTGGCAAAGAAGTCGAGGCCTGGCTTGGCATCATCGAGGCTACCACCGTTTGATTGGGCGGCGGCATAGATGGTTTGGATGGCTTGGTTTGAGCTTCGTGGATCGCCGGTCAAGGCAAATTGCCCCTTGTATTCGGGCTTGGTCAAGTCAGCCCAGCCCATTGGTGATTCTTTGACGATGTCTTTGTTGACGGCAATGGCCAACACGCCGTAGTATGCGCCAAACCAGAAACCTTCGGAGTCTTTGAGTGAATCAGGAATGTCGCTCCAGGTTGACACCTTGTAGGGTTGGAGCAATTTGGCTTCTTTTGAGGCAGGGCCAAAGGCAAAACCGACGTCTATGACGTCAGGAGCCTGAGGACCGGTATTGCCGGCGTTGGCTTTGATGGCAGCAACTTCGTCACCTGAACCAGCATCTGGGTTCAATTCATTGACTTTAATACCATATTTCTGGGTGAATGATGCAATGACTTCACCATAGTTCAACCAGTCGTGTGGCAACGCGATTACGTTGAGTTCGCCTTCAGCCTTCGCCTTGGCAACCAACCCATCCATCCCACCAACATCAGCAGCTGACAACGGGCCGGGGGCTGGGGCGGCGGGCAACGCAGGTTCGGCAGTAGGAGCAACGGTGGCTGCCACAGCAGCAACGGTAGCAGTTGCTTCGGGAGCCATGGTGGCTTCGGCGGCTGGGGCAGTAGTAGCTTCGGTGGCTGGGGCTTCAGGAGCTTTGGCACCACAGGCTGCGATTACAGCACCAGCACCCACAAAGGCGCTGAGTTGCAAAAACCGACGACGAGCCAAAAGTTCTTTGCTGATTGACATGAGTTCTCCTCGTAAAAAAACGATTACGTATACGAAAAAATATCCATTCATACACGAATTCAACTATAGAACAAACATATCAACAATAAACAAAATTCGTGTTATCCTTGGATTAAGTTTATTCGCCCACCAAACATTCCCGCAAAACTCAGTTCTAATCGCGTATTTGGTTATTGTCAAATAGCAAATCAAACGTACCAACTGCAAAATTCCATTGTCACCGTGCGCTAGGTACGTACTATGGTACAATCTTACAACATTATGTCAGGAATGAGCATACAGTGGCACCAAAATACAATCCCGATTGGCAATACCCCACACGCATGGTCCATGCAGGAGAACGGTTACCTGTCCAACCCGGCCAACCGACTACCACCCCACTGTATACCGCTACAACGTATTTCCACGAAAATATTGATGCTTTTGATGCCGCCCTTGGTGGTGAAGGCTATGCCTACGGACGCAATGGCAATCCCACCAATATTGCCCTAGAAGTCGCCGCTACAGCAGCCGAAGCCGGTGCCGGTGCCCTCACTACTGCATCAGGGATGTCAGCCATTTACACTGCTATTTTGGCTGCAGGCGCGTCACTAGGACGACCAATCAAATGTATTTTGGCAGCACGCGATATGTATGGTGCCACAACGGTACTTTTGCGTGATTTTTTTGCCCCATACGGGGTGTCAATTGTCACTTGCGATTTCACCAATCTTGCTGCGCTCGATGCGGCGATTGCCACGCACAAACCCGATATCATCCATGCAGAACAATTATCCAATCCGCTCTTTCGCGTCGTCGATATGGCTGCCATTGCCCAACGAGCCCAAGCCAGTGGTGCGCGGACGGTGGTCGACAATACTATTGCTACACCGATAGTGGAGCAACCACTCACTCTCGGGATCGACTTTGTCGCACATAGTGCCACGAAGTACTTTAGTGGGCATGGCGATGCGACAGGTGGGTTGGTAGTAGTGCGTGACGACGCCTACATGGCGCCGCTTCGGCATATCAACGCCACCTTGGGCATGGTGCTGGGACCGTTTGAAGCCCTGCAAATTTTGCGCGGGATGAAAACCATGCCGCTTCGGGTCGAACGACAATGTGCCAATGCTTTTGCGCTTGCTCGTTGGTTAGTAAATCACCCTGCAGTTGCCCATGTGCATTACCCGGGCTTACTTCACCATCCCGATAATGCAGTAGCCCAACGCACCCTAGGGGGCAAGTACGGAGCAATGTTGGCATTTGAATTACGTAAGCCTGAAAAATTAGCGCAATTCGCAAATGCCTTAGAGTTGGTGTTACCAGCAAGTACCTTGGGGGATATTTATTCCATGATTAGTGTGCCTGCATTGGCGTCACATCGTGGGTTAACTCAGGCCGAACGGCAGGCACGGGGAATTTCGGATGCCCTGATCCGTATGTCAGTGGGGATAGAATCAATCGAAGATATCCAAAACGATATCGCTCAGGCATTAACCGTTATTGCGTAATATTTTCTATCAGAGGGGCTGGCATGCAGGTTGTCTCATTGGCATCGGGCAGTACAGGTAACGCGTGCCTGGTGCAAACTCCCTTTGGGGCATTATTGGTTGATGCAGGGCTCCCCCAAAAAACTCTTTTGGCGCGGTGTGCCCGATATGGGACGCTCCCAGAACATTTGATTGGGATTATCATCACGCATGAGCACGGTGACCATACGACAAGTGCGGTAGCATTGGCCAAACGCTACCGCATTCCTATTTATACAAAGCCAGCGACCGCCCAAAAAATCAAAATCCCCGCGAATGTAACGGTGTATTCGCTGGACGATCAATACCACACCGAAATTTTAGGAATAATTATTCGGACTATGGCAGTTAGCCATGATGCAGTCGCACCTATTGCACTCCAAATAAGTCACGACCAAATTACGGTTGCAATAGCCACAGATTTGGGCGAATGGCAGCCACTGCTTGTGCCTTTTTTGCAGGCTGCGCAATTAATAGTGATTGAAGCAAATCATGATCGTGAAAAATTACGTTTATCCAGTTATGATCATTCACTCAAACTGCGCATCGCCAGTCCGACCGGTCATCTTGATAATATCCAAACCGGTGCCCTGCTTTCCCAAGTTGGCTTAGACAAAAATATTCGAGATGTATGGTTGGCGCATTTATCACGAGAAGCAAATAGCCCGGGAATCGCAATTCAGAGTATTCGGACTGTATTACAAATGCACGGTTGCCATCAATACTTCCGCACAATTACCACATTACCGCCCTATGATTGCGTAGCATGGGGGCCGGCACAACGGATGATTCAAAAAACATTATGGTAATTAGCACATTTGTTTTGATTTCTGGAGAAAAAAACAGTATACTGCAAATGTGATTGGTTGAGGACGGTGGGAACACGGTATGATACGCATGGGCACGGCAATTTTCCCCAATCCTATTCGAGGCAACTGTGCTACTTGGTGGCACGCGCGCATCCTGGCCGCAGTTGCCCAGCACCAACAAATCTGCCGGATCCCGCTGCAAATGATTGCTCCATTACCCCACGAAATCTTCGAATTAATCGGGCAACTTATCCACCAATATGAATTACGCCTCGTCGTTCATGCACCCATTGCCCATCCCCATCAATTAATTACGACATTCGAGCAAATTGCAACATTTTTCGCAGCTACTAATGCCGCAGATGGTGTTATTGTCTGCCATCTCCCGATGTGGCACGAAACGCACTTCCGTACCCTCAGCCAGCTTTCGGCAGAGGTGCGGCAATATATAGCGATTGAATACACGCACGGGGAGTTCAGCAAATTTATTCAACACATCACAAGGGTGGAGTTACCCGTGGTATTTGATTTGCTTCACTATCATCAACAAGCACCATGGCCATACCAGCCAATCGACGCAGCCATTGCATGTATCAACAGTTGGCAAACCCGGCCAGCATTACTCCACCTCAGTAGTCCACAAACTACCCATCGCAGCCCCGCACCGCACGGGCCTGGAGCTCATAGCGACTATCTGGATGTTGCAAATGGGATTTGGCTATTACGATGCATCAAAAATACCGGTTTACATGCTGATTGTGAGCTCGAAGTTGGCGCAGGTCCGGTTGCACTGACTCATTTTCACAAAGCTATCGTCCAACTCGCCCCTGATTTGGTGCCATGGATCAACGGAATCGCAGTTTAAAGAAGGCAAAACTATGTATATTCCAGAAGATGCAAAGGTATTGATTGGAATCATCAAAACGTCAGCTGACTTCGCCACTTTCGTGCAAACGCAGCATTATCACATCCCCGTTACGCATGCCATGCTGGCGTATAAAGCAGAATTTTTCGCTGCCTATTTGCCCAAATGGCACTCGACGATGGCGTGGCACATCGGTTATGTGGCACAGATCCAACGGTATACGGTTGGCACACGGACCGATTGCTGCCCACACCAACCACAACACCCCCGGGCTGCACAATATTATGTCAGTTTACAGCTTGCAGATATCACTCCGTGCGAGCCGCGCATCCCGAGCACCCAATGGCGACGAGTCTGGTTACACGTCACCACTGGCGCTGCACTGATGCGCACTCCCGAACTCGGGCAATTAGCACAGACAAAGCGCCGTTATTTCACCACCACAAGACCATCGTCTTCTACGGCATTGTTCAACGAATGACAGCGTAACAGAATATTTCAATTATGGGCATTGATTCGCGAAATCAACCACATCAGTGATTAATTGACCAGGAGTTTGTGTCAACGTATAAAACAATAATTCTGAATGCCCCCGACCGGGGTACACATGGAGATCAGCCTTGACTCCTGCCTGTTGCAACGATGCGACAAAATCTTGGGACATTTGCAGCGGCACGGTTTCGTCGGCATCGCCGTGGATAAGCAACATCGGTGGTAAATCTGCGCGGATGTAGTGAGTTGGTGATGTGGCGGTGAAATTGGCTTGACCACCCATAACCGCCGTCATCACCGGCGCAGGGCGACCATGCGCTTGCTCAAAGGCGTATTGAGCATTGATATCATACACGCCACTGATGCCATAATAGCCACACAGCTCAGCACTACTATGCTGATATTTGGCGAGTACCGAAGGATCCATAAATGCCATGGCGCTGAGTTGGGCTCCGGCGGATTGGCCACCAAGCACAATCCGTTTGGGATTACCATTATATTGATCAATATTCTCGATGGTCCAACTTACCGCAGCTGCCACATCATCAATCATGCCAGGATAGATGGCATCGGGGTACAATTTGTAGGTGGGCACCACCACCACCATACCTAACGGCACAAGTTTTTGGGCAACTAAGGCATATAAATCTTTGTCACCGCTGTTCCAGCCACCTCCATAAATGTAAATGATGACGGGATAATTCCCAGGTTTTTCGGGGCGGTAGATATCAAGGCGTTGATGTGCTGTAGGTCCATAGGCGACGTTTTTTGTAATATGCGGATATTCGGCATAAAATGCTTTGCCTATCCGGGCCACATTTAACAATTTGATATTAAAGCTGATCGGCTCGCGATAAATAATACCGAGAATCCCAATTACTACTAATAATCCCCACAATATTGTACGCCACGGTATTCCACGCATCACACACTCACTTTCTTTTGACGATATGTCTATTGTACCAATCCCGCTTCAGAAATATATTATTTTGGCACTTACACGTTGCGGGTAATGGTTTTTCACAAAATAACAAAACAAATATCAATCGTTGTAATAAAAACAAAAAACGGGAGAAAAAGCCGCGCCGTCACTCGAACCAGCAAACACCAAGCCACTGCCATGAGTTTGGGCGATCTTGCGCACTTGTGCTACCGCTTCTGGACGCCCAAGCACCGCGACAGTGCCACCACTGCCACCGCCGGTAATTTTGGCGCCAAAGAGGCCATGGGCGGAGCCCAAGGTGCGTACCGCTGTAACAATCGCATCGGTAGCGGCAGATCCCAAACCACAGGCGCTATAGCTAACATGCGATTGATACATCAGCTCGCCGAGCAATTCAGCAACCGCTGGCTGTGTCGTGTCTGTAGCCAACAATTGCCCAAATGTGCGCACACGGTGATGCTCTGCAATGGGATGAAACGTGGGCTGGCGCACTGCATACATGCGCTGGTGGTCGATTGCGGTGATTGCATCACTGGTGGCTCCGTAGCGGGCAAAAAAATCAGCCCCGGACATCTGCACCGGGAGGGAATCGGCATAATATTGCATAAATTCTGAGGGGGTGATGTTGGCCAGATACCCACCCCATCGGGTATCTGCAATCGTCGCGCGACCAGCAGTGATGGTTACCTGATTCTTGGTGATATCGGCGATGATGCGGTAGCCCATAAAGGCCCCCACCCGTACCGAGCCATAATCGGCGCCTGATACGGCATGACGCACCCCCGAATCAATCCCCCAGACCATCAGGTCGGAGGGGATGGTGACAGGATCGAGGAGCTCGGCGGGTTGGCAGCGCAACGCCAGGAGTTGATTGGCGCGGCCACAGGCGGACGTCATTTGATCCATGATGCCACACGGCGCACCGACGATGTAGTTTTCGACCATTTGGCTCCATATTGCCAATGTACGCCCATCACACACTTGGTTGGCCATGGCGAGCACCGCTCTCATGGTGGCAACTTCTACCGCGGCAGACGAACTGACTCCTTTGCCGAGTGGGACGTTCGAATCGACGATAATCGTAATTCCATGGAGGAAATGTAGATTGGCTTCTTGTGCCAACACTGGCAACACGCCAGCCATGTAGGCTGCCCAAGCCAAATTTGCATGACGGTGCAAATAATTTCGCACCGTGGAATACTCACCTATCAGCGCACTGGCAGTAAATTCTGCGCGAAAATGATTTTGCAATTCTTTGGCACGGCTTATCACAACGACCTTACCATCGCTCCGCGGTTGAACTAGTGCCAGCGCATGGACATCGAGTGGGAGTTGCAGAACGAGGGAACCGGAATAATCGGCGATTCCGCCCATCACATCGAGCCTGCCAGGGGCACGGGCAACCCACGCAGGTTGTGAGGGATTTGCATATTGGTTTAGTAGTGCGGTAATGCGGGGGTCACGCGAATTTTGTCCCGCTTGTTCATCACAATGCCACATCATCGTCCTCCAATTGCATATTATGCGTTTGCAAGGCATTTTGGAGCGCAGGCAATAATCGAACCGCCAATGCTCTATTGGCAATTGCCACCCAAGAAACACCACTTTGAACATCGAGGGGGGCATCGAGTGGCTGACCATTTGCCTTGCAAACAATCACCCCTGCTTCGCGGGCAATGAGTTCGGTACACATATCATAGGGGTGACAACACAACATGGGTGTTTCTCCGTGGCGTTGCTCCGGCGGCAACAACAACGGGCGGACATCGGCCAACCACCGGTCATGCCCCATCAAAATCTCGTAGAGTTGCCCACCTGTTGAAATATATTGATCTTCAAACGAAAGCGCGCGACCTTGGGGAGCCTCACCCAACAATTGGGTGGTCAGCATATCATCAACTGCAGCGAGACGAGCACGTTCTCCCGGGAAAAAGCGTGCAATATTCCCGAATCCATTCAAAATAGTCGTCGCTTGCGACGGTCGAATTGGCAATGGTTGGGTGGTTTTTGTGATTCGATTAAATCGCGTAGCAAGCGCACTTTTGCCTGCAATAGCCCACAACGTATCGCACAAATGTTGTTTGACAAGGGGGATTTCGGTCATCAACGCCATCGTTATGTCACGTAAATTTGTACGGGTACCGCGGTATTGTGCTACTCCGGTCAAAATCCAGGCAGGTCGCTTTTGGTACATTAAGCCACGCGTCCCATCGATGGGGTCTACGATGATAACCAGCTCGAGATCAGATTCGGCCACCCCAACAGGGAAATCGTGGATGCCATCATGACCGAGACCTTCGGCGACGAGTCGGAAGTTGTAGTGCAAAGCCAAATCGGCAAATTGCGTCAACAACACTGATTCAGAGACGCGGTCGATGGCATAAATAGTATCGCCACCTTCAAATGCCGTCACCGTGGCCATTTGCTCCAGCGCGGTAGCTTCGCATGCCTGCACCACTGCATCGCGGATTGCACAATGAATCCGCTGTAATTCTTGGAGTAAAAACTCGGGGTTGCGCATTATTGCACCTCGCTGGCACGATAATGGATTGGTTCAACCGCTTGCAAGGCGGCAGCAGTTGCTTCTGGAGCCGTATCGCTCAAAAAATTCCCACCGCCAATTTCTGGGCCAGCCAGGTATTTGAGTAAATCCGGTCTTCGTAATGGGGGATGAAAGGCCAAAAACGCATGAAAAAATGGTACTTGGCTACCATCCGTCGGAGCTTGATGTACGGCCATCACATACGGAAAAGACATTTGCCACAAATTATCATAGCGGATGGTCACGGCGCTAATCGCACAAGCAAGTGATTGCGCTTCAATTGAATTTAACGCATAGAGATGGGCAACAGTACGTTTCGGGACAACATATACTTCATAGGCGTAGCGGGCAAAATAAGGGACAAAGGCAATTGTGTGTTCGTCTTCATACAAAATACGCCGGCTGTCTTGTTGTTCAGCAACAATTATTTCGCGCATCAGCACGCGGTGCTGTTCATGCCAAAATTTCTGGGCAGCAAAACATTCGGTTTCCATCGTTTTGAATACAAAATTCGTCGCATAGACTTGGCCGTGGGGATGCGGATTCGATACACCCACAACGGCACCTTTGTTTTCAAAACAGAGCACATGATTGACCTCGGGTCGTCGGCCGAGATCGAAGGTTTGTTGCTGCCAAACCTGGACCACATCTGCAATCGCATCTGCCGACATTTCGGCGAGGGTTTGGTTGTGGGCAGGGCTAAAACAAATGACGCGGGCAATTCCATCGGCACGCTGCACTCGGTTTGGCCAAGGAGGGATTACGGGATCTGGCGCGAGTGGACCTACACAAGGGTGATCGTTGTCAAAAACATAGACCCCAGCGTAACTTGGGTTCTGATTCCCACTTACGCGAGCATTGCCTGGGCAGAGATAACAGGTCGGGTCGTAGACGGGGTCACGCAGCGGTGTAGTGGCAATAGTTTGGCCAATCCAAGGGCGATTTTGACGGTGGGCTGCGACAATTATCCACTCTTCACGCAGGGGGTGCCAGCGTTCTTCCCAAACACCACTCGGTACTGTCATAACAATATCCCTTTACGTATCCAGCCACACGGTGTTTCAGAACCGGCTATAATACACTAAACCAAGTGTTCTTCCCACTTATACAAGTATACGGTACCGTGCGCATAGTAATTGTTGCAAATGCTCCTGTCAACGTTGATGAGCGGCTTAGCCAGATTGCCGCAAATGCAGATTATATAATTGCCGCTGATGGCGGGGCACAAACCCTCACGGATGCGGGGATAGTGCCGCATTTACTGATAGGCGATCTCGATTCACTCAGTACAAATCATGTCGATTGGCTCATCGACCATGGGGTCGAAGTGCAACGACACCCGCGTGAGAAAAATGAAACGGACCTCGAATTAGCGTTGTATGCTGCCGTTGAGCGGAATGCCAGCCACATTGATTTATTTTGTGTTTTGGGAGGCCGCTGGGATCACACAGTTGCGACTATCGCTATGCTCAGTTTACCGCTGCTGATTGGCCGAACAGTGCGGATTTTTGCTGATGGTCAAACGCTTGCGATTGTCCGTGAACATATGTTACTTGATGGTCCGGTCACTCGCACGGTATCCCTCTTACCTCTTACCCCGACAGTAGACGGCATTACGACGACCGGGCTTGCCTACCCACTCGTTCAAGCCACACTTTATTTCGAGCGATCACGAGGGGTCAGTAATGTCGTGACCCAAATGCCAGCAAGCGTGCATGTGCAGTCGGGGATTTTGCTGGTCATCCAGCACGAACACCCGGTTGAATAATAAGACTCCCAGGCATTTTTTACGCCCATTCTGAATTACACCCATTCCTTATTGTGTGCAATATTAGCGAATGTTTCGAATGTTCGTGAAATTTGGTGTTAAAAGTTCGATAGGTGTCTAATCATTTATTCAAGAAAACATTGGTTCGATGGAATGAATTCTTAATTTATGGTGTAAAAATAATGATTCTTTACAATATGTATATAATGCATATACGCTTCAGAGAGATTGTGTAAATATTTAATAGGCATGATTCGTGATTCACAATACCAATGGATAATGTAAGTCACTAAACACTATTGCAGTTCTTGTAAAACTATGTTACACTGCTCATAAGATTGGTGTTCCATACATATGTGTGAGTGTTTTTATTCTAGGCTCTCATTATTGTGTTTAGGTCATGCCAATTCCCTGGTCCGCGCATACCAGACTTCCCCTAGGAAAATCCACCCATAGGAATTAGAGGAGAGCTAGCGATGAGCTACGCTGACAAGACACTGAATTGTCGCGATTGCGGAACACCATTTGTGTTCACCGCAGGCGAACAAGAGTTCTACGCCCAAAAGGGCTTCACCAACGAGCCGACCCGTTGTCAACCTTGCCGTCAACAACGCAAGTCACAGATGAACGGTCGCGGCAGCGACAACGGTGGTGGTTACCGCGAGCGCCCAATGAGTGGCGGTTCACGTGAACAATTCACCACCACCTGTGCCGGCTGTGGCAAAGAGGCAACTGTGCCCTTTGTACCCCGCAACAACAAGCCCGTATACTGCGACGACTGCTTTCAAGATCAGCGCCGCGGTAGCCGGTAATCGCTCTTTGTACCCATTGAGCACCAACGTTATTTGTCCATAGACCAGGGAAGACAACCCGAGCGGAAGGCGCGATTCGCTCGGGTTGGCATTTACAAGAAATCCCCGCTACGAGTAATCGTAGCGGGGATTATGTGTGCTGACGTAATTACATTTTCTGGGCAGGTTTTTTGGAACGCCATATAGACCAGATCAACCCTGTCGCACAGACCACCATCATAACCATGACCGTTGGGCTCATGTCCGAGCCTGCAGGACGCGATGCGACGATAATCGGTGCAATAATCAACGACACGAGATTCATGACTTTGATCATTGGGTTTAATGCCGGGCCAGCAGTGTCCTTGAGCGGATCACCGACGGTGTCACCGACCACCGCTGCCTTGTGTGGCTCTGAATGCTTGCCACCATAATTGCCTTCTTCGATGTATTTTTTGGCATTATCCCAGGCACCACCAGCGTTTGATTGATAGACGGCCAAAAGTTGCCCCGACACAATCACGCCAGCTAAGAAACCACCCAGGGCTTCGACGCCCAACATAAAGCCGACAATCATCGGGATAACAACAGCCATAATCCCCAAACCAAGCAATTCCTTTTGGGCGGCAGCAGTCGAAATACTAACGGCGCGGGCATAATCGGGGACAACGGTACCTTCCATGATGCCGGGAATTTTGAATTGACGACGCACTTCGTTGACGATTTCGGCAGCAGCGCGGGCAACGGCACGAATCATCAACGACGAGAAGAGGAAGGGCACTGCACCGCCAACCAATAAGCCGATAAAGACGACTGGGGACGATACATTCACCCCTTGCATGATGGCTTGGCCAAGTTGTGCTTGGACTTTACCAACATCAGTCAAAAAAGAGCCGAACAACGCCACAGCGGCAATCACTGCTGAGCCAATGGCAATACCTTTGGTCACGGCTTTGGTTGTATTCCCGACAGCATCGAGATCATCCATGACGGCACGAGCGTTTTTGTCAAGACCAGCCATTTCGCCGATCCCATTTGCATTATCAGAAATTGGCCCAAATGAGTCCATCGAAATCGTATTACCGGTCAACGTCAACATCCCGATACCGGTAAGGGAAACGCCATACAAAATTGCAGTGAATTGGGTTGCAATCGGCTCACCGCCATAAATTAGAACGGAAGCCAAAATCGCCATGCCAATCACAATTGCTGACCAAGTGCTTGATTCCATCCCCAATGCTGTCCCCGACAAAATATTTGTGGCAGCGCCGGTTTGGGAAGCAGCACTGACTTCTTTGACGGGAGCATAATGCGTCGAAGTGAAGTATTCGGTCAATTTATCAAGTGCGATGGCCAGTAATACGCCTGCGACGGTGGCCATGAATGGCTTCCAATCAACCAAACCAGTTGCTGGGTCAATCATGTAGTATTGCGTGATTGCGGCAAACCCTGCGACGGCAACTGCAGCTGCCAGATAAAAGCCGCGATTCATCGCGCCCATTGCATCGCGTTTTTGTTCATCGGTACGCACAATGGTATTGCCGATAAGCGATGCAATGACACCAATACCACGTAAAATTAACGGGAATATAACGTAGTGCATGTTGTATTGGCCATCACCCATTGTGCCACTCGTGGCATCACCAAGCACCAATCCGAGGATCAATGCGGAGACAATGGTAACTTCAAAACTTTCAAATACGTCTGCAGCCATACCGGCACAGTCACCGACATTATCACCAACCAAGTCGGCAATTACTGCAGCATTACGGGGATCATCTTCGGGGATTCCGGCTTCAACTTTGCCGACTAAGTCGGCACCGACATCAGCGGCTTTGGTATAAATACCTCCACCAACACGCATGAATAATGCAATCAACGACCCACCGAAGCCAAAACCGAGCAATGCGTCGGGGGCGCTGATACCAAATACCATAAAAATGAGCGTTCCACCCAATAAACCCAAACCAACGGTCAGCATACCGGTGACGGTACCTGAGCGGTACGCAACTTGCAGGGCTGGATTATAGCCAATCCTGGAAGCGGCTGCAACACGCACATTCCCTTCGACGGCGACGTTCATACCCACATACCCAACAGTGTATGAGAAGAGTGAACCCATAAGGAAGGCAATTGCCCTTCCGATCGCCACCCACCACAATGCAGTTTGGGCATCACCAAAACGCAACACTGCTTCATTTGTCGGGGGAATGACCAAAACACTCGCACCGAGCACAAAGGTGAGTACGGTAATCAAAATCACAATGGTGCGGAATTGTTGGCTGAGATAGGCATTCGCACCAGATTTAATGAATCCCCACACTTCTTGCATGCGGTCGGTACCTTTGTCTTGGGCTATAATTTGCGCCCGCAAAATAAAGGCATACGCAATACCAAGGAGCGAAAGTGCAAGAACCACCCAGACTGCCGACTGTTCGAACATGGTTAGTTTGTTCATGAGTTCCTCTTTGATCTCAATTACGAATTTGGCAACGTTGCTATCAAACTCACCACTGCCACAAGGTATTTGACGACCAATATGATTCATATTGAGGACGTACAGTTGTGCGTAGGAGTACTATTTATTTTAGCATAGTCAAATATGATTCGGCAATTATTGCAATTACTTTGCTCAGTGTTGCACGATTGAAAACATATAAATTCAGCATTACCAACGTCCAACAACTCAGGAATGGTGTATGCTAAGATGGTTTAAATCTTTGGAGCAACATCATGCTTATAAAACACTATCATGTCATTTCGTTTGGGTTGGCGCTCTGCATTATTACAGGGATGACGCTCGACGCCTGGGCCCATGTACATGGCGCCACCGACAATACATTTTTCACGCCATGGCATGCGATTTTGTATACTGGATTATTTGGAAGTGTCGCCTGGTATGGCTACCTAACCTACCGACGGGTTGCGCCACTTGCCGCACATCGTTTGGGCTTGAGCATGGGACCATTGGTAGCGTTGTTTGGGGCTGCTGATTTGATTTGGCATAGTATGTTTGGTTTTGAGCGAGATTTACAAGCCCAACTCAGTCCACCACATATTGCTTTGGCAACAGTATTGGCGATACTCGTCAGTGTTCCCAGCCGGCAACGGAATCCACACGGGCATCTCACTTGGTTGGGTGCAATCGCAGGGAGTCTGGCGGCAGTCGTCACCCTCACCTTATTAATGTTTGTTTCACCACTCACTGCTGTCTATGCTGAGTTGTATAGTGGCGACACCGTAATTGGATTAGGCGTGAGTGGATTTTTATTATTTATCACTACCTGGCTAATAGTTTTTCAATGGATGCGTCGCACCAATGCGCCATACGGTGCATTTACCGTAGCGTCAGGGATGCTCGGCATTAGTCAAGCAATCAGCAAAGGGGAATGGCGCTTTGCAGCGTTGTTAATCACCGTAGGCTTTTGGGCTGAATGGGTCAGTCGCAAAACGAGCCAAGCTAGTCGCATCCCAGCGTTGGTATGGCCCGGCAGTTTTGCCTTAGGGTATTTTTTGGTATTGAAGTACACAAGCACTTTAGCATGGGGTCCCAGCGTTTGGGGTGGTGTCGTCGTCATGGCCGTCGCGATAGGATTCGGCGTAGCGACTTTTGGAGAGCAGATTGTACAAATCACTCACGAGGAACAGAAATGATCACGGAACAACGTCACACAACACATTCGCAGACGGCTTGGTTTGCGTTTTTATACCAACCGCAAGCCATGGCGTGGCTGCTCGTGCCGGGGAGCATCTGGTTCCTCGCAGGGATTTACCTCGACGGCTGGGCACATAATCATGGCAAGGTCGACAATACGTTTTTTACGCCTTGGCATGCGGTCTTTTATTCTGGGTATTTGGCATCGGCTCTGACATTGGCATTGGTTGGGCTTATTACCCACCTCAACGGCAAAATCTGGCAGCGGGACTTGCCTGCGTCTATCCGTACCGCTATTATCGCTGCACCTCTCTTTGCCCTCGCGGGAATTACTGACTTGTGGTGGCATACCACGTTCGGTTTTGAAACTGGGATTGAACCATTGCTCAGCCCGCCACACTTGGCCTTGGCAAGTTGTATGTTTTTTGTGGTGGTAGCCAACGCCCGCAACGATAATCCCCAACAACCCGCCCACCAACGCATCCCATTTATTTTGAGCACCTTGGCGGGGTGGAGCGTAGTGACCTTTATGTTGCAATTCAATCACCCCTATGGCATTGTCTGGCCCGAAACGGTGCGTTCCGGTGACACCGGAATAATGGTAGGTATAGTAGGGTTACTGGCGAACGTCATGCTAACGGCGGGTGTAGCCCTCTGGATGCAACGCCAGCGCATGCCATTTGGTGCACTCACATTCGTGCTCGTCGCTAACGCCTTGTTAATTGCCTTGATGGGTGATGAATATCGCTTTGGCTGGGGAGCGCTGGCCACGGGAATGGTCTGCGAGCTCATCGCCTGTGTACTCCGCGCGCAACCGATGTGGTTCCGCCTGCGTGTCAGCGCCATACTGGTACCGACTAGTACCTGTTTGGCCTATTTTGGCGTCATAGCCACCACGAGTGTAGTGGTATGGCCGATACATATTTGGTTGGGGGTGAGTCTGCTCGCCGGGGTGGCAGGCTGGGGGTTGGTGATTTTAGTACCACGTATCGATATGCGCACAGAATAATTTCGCCTCTAAAAGTGGTGGAACGCGGTTAATCCCGCGTTCCACCGTTTTTTATAGCACCCCTTTGGTACTTGGGACAGCATTACCCAAACGAGGATCGATACGGGTGGCAGCATCGAGTGCCCGACCAAAGGCTTTGAAGAGTGCTTCGACCTTATGGTGATCGTTTTTGCCATACATGATGCGACAATGCAGGTTCATGCGCGCGTGGATTGCAATACTTTCGAACAAATGAAAAATCAAGTCAGTGCCCAACGTTCCCACATTCGGCGTTACAAATTCAACATCAAATACCGCATACGGACGCCCTCCGAGATCCACAGCGACAAAGCCAAGTGATTCATCCATTGGTACAAAGCTATGCGCGGTCCGTACCACACCGCGTCGGTCTGCCAAAGCTAAATCAAGTGCTTGCCCTAAACAAATACAGACATCTTCGGCGGTGTGGTGACCGTCGACATGGAGGTCACCATTTGCATTTGCAGTTATGTCAAATAGCCCGTGTTTGGCAAACAAAGTGAGCATATGATCGAGAAACCCAATACCGGTATGTGCTTCACAAATTCCAGTGCCATCGATATTTAACATCAACGTAATTGTGGTTTCACCGGTAGTACGGGTAATTGTCGCCTGGCGGTTGTTCATAACAATCTCCTTATTAAGTGTTCATTGGTTTGATTCATTAACGTTACGGCTTCGGCGAAGCAAGGGGGATATCAGAAAACGCAGCGCGCAAGATTTGGCCAGCGAGGCTGGCGCCAATGCGCGAACCTTCGCCACCGTTTTCGATCAACACTGCGACGGCGAAGCGAGGATTTTCGATTGGCGCGAGTGCCACAAACCACGCATGGGTAAAAGGGCCTCCATTTTCGGCAGTACCGGATTTGCCGCCGACCGCGACTCCTTCGACTGCTTGGGCTGCTTTACCAAAGCCATCGGTTACGGCAAAGCGCATCGCATCACGGAGAATTAACGCACTATGGCTCGAAATCGATCGACCCACAGGGAAATTCGTGTGTTTGTACATCTCCGTGCCATTTGCACGAACAACCCGTTCCACAATATACGGGCGCATCATCACTCCATTATTTCCGATGGTGGCAGCCACCATCGCCATCTGGAGTGGGGTTACTAGTAATTCGCCTTGGCCATACCCAGTATCAGCCAGACCAGGAAGTCGGGCAAGGAAATTGTCGTTGTTATACATCAAACTTGCCAGAGTCGGCAAATCAGTCATGGTGATGGCTTCACCAGATTTGTCTGGCACAGCCAAACCAAATTTTTCTGCACCCGCCAACATACGAAACACCCCAAGACGCAAGGCGTATTGTGCAAACGCGGTATTACACGAAAAGCCAATGACCGTCCGCAAACTTGCAGGATCGCCCGTCAATCGCTTGAGATTGTGAACCGCATTGACAACCGGCGGAGCGCCTGGTTCGACGGTAAGCTGCTCGGGGCAAGTGATTTCATCCGGTCGTGCGACACCTGCGTTTTCGAGTGCAATAGCGGCAGTAACCAATTTGAACGTCGAACCTGGCGGATAGCGCCCTTGGATGGCACGATTCAATAATGGTTGATTGTTAGCTGGGTCGAGTAATCGCTGCCATGCAGCATCCATTCGTGTTTGGTCGGTAAAGGGATCTGAGTCGAGGTTACTCGTCAAATCATTGGGATTATAACTAGGAGCACTCACCATCGCCAATACTGCGCCGGTACTTGGGTCGAGGACGATCCCAGCGCCAACATGGCCCGCTAAAATCGCAGCTACTTTTTGTTGTAAAGCGGAATCAATGGTTAATTCGAGATTATCACCCTTGGTTGGTTGGGAATTCAGCATCCGCACAAAACGCCCAATCACATTGCGGTCGCCGGTGAGATACTCTGCATAACTCGCTTCGAGCCCCGACACACCATACCGTGCATTTACCACGCCTAATAGTGGGGTAAATGCACTCGGATTATCGGTCAGATAACGGCGTGTCGTCCGACCATCTGGTCGCACTATTGATTCCACCAAAACCGTGTTGTTGCGATCACTTATCGCCCCCCGAAACGTACGGGATGTTACCATCAACGTACGCACATTGCTCGCTGTTTCTCCGGTGCTTTGGTTGACAACGACAAGATTTGCTAAATATTTCGACCAGATTACTTGATTTCGTAATAATTGAAGAGATAGCATCCCAAAACCAATGGCAATGATAATAGTTAATGATTGAAGTGAGCGTTGCGTATCGTTGACTCGTAAGAGCAAGGGAATTTCGCCCAAGCCCAGAATAGCAATTGGAATTGACGCCAACCACAGGCAAATTAGCCACTGCGATTCATGTTCGGGGGGCCGCGACATTCCAAACACCAATAAGCCAATGGCAATAAACAAAACGATACGATGGATAACAAAACGAGTCATCATAAAATCACCTGGACAACCAACGGCAACCCAATCCGAACGGCCACTCCCGCAGGGGTATGATTAAAGACTTCAAGGCGTCCACCGAGTTCGCTTGTGCGATACATCAAAGCTTGCAACGAGTGCAAACCTGCGCGTTTAAACCCAGTCGCTGGCAATCCTTGACCGTCATCATAGATCAATACCGTCAGTGCCCTTGGGTCATAACGGAGCAAGACTACCACTTCATTTGCATTGGAGTGTTGTGAAATATTTAAGAGTGATTCAATTGCAATTCGGCGGAACAGCGGCAGATAAATTTCTGGTAAGTCTTGCGGTCGACCGAGCACAGCAATACGAGTTGCAATCAACGTGTGGCATTCGAACCGATTTAACAGTTCTTTGAATAGCACAACTAGATCTTCAGATAATGATCCTGGTTGATGGAATGCGATCCGTAATGCTTCTGTACGTGCGGCAAAATCGGTTGATGTTCTTGTAGGAGATTGGTATTCAGCACGACGAAACGACAACATGGCTGGTAATTTCAACCAATGCAAATCTACCAGTGACGCTGATGGGAAGAGTGGTGCCCAAGATTGTGAGGTGATATTCGGCAACACAACTTGGACCCGGGGAATAATCGTTGGTATACCGGCACCGATTACTGCGGGTGCAATCACAACCACGACCCACCGCAACCACATATGCGGCAAATCGCTTGTAAACGCTGTGGGCATTTGGTACATCAACGCCAAAATCAAAGCCGAACAAAGTAAACCTGCCATGGCTCCACCACGCCAGCCACTTACCATTGCCGGCAATACTAATATCGCGCATGCATAACACAAAAACGGGCTATTCCACGGGTCACTGCCTACCACCACTACCGCTGCCAAACATAAATCAAACCCAATTACCCATGGTTGACGCACGGCAGCGCGCACGACCGGTTGTACCGTAATCGTTAATGCAGCCGTGACCAATGCAAGTACAATCCAAACACCCCACATTTCGACCGTTCGTTGTTGCCAAAACAACAGTCCTGCGGTGCAGATAAGAGCTGTCCATCGACTAAATACAATGACTGCATGGTTCGAAAGCGGCAATTGCATGACAACAATACCCCACGTAACCCATGCAAGATACTGCCATGGGCTGAATTAACCATTCACCACAATTATGGAGCCAACGCCTCATATGTATAGGTATTATCTGAGCTATACAGTTGCCAGCCAGCGCCGGTCTTGGCATCCGCCACAGCTTTGATTTGGGCTTTAAGTTCAGTTGCACCATATTGCACAATCATATCGTCTGGTACCCATACCAATGTGAAGTCTTGGAGCCATGGTCGAAGTCGTGCACGAGTATCGGGAATTTGCTTCATCCCTAATTGCATCGTTCCCAAAATAACATCGTATGGGTGTGAAGCTGGGTTATCAAAGCCCATATACCCCGCACCATAGTGTGATGGATATACCATGGGGCAAATAAAATCAGTTGTCTCTGCCATAATCGGCAAGCTCTGACCAATCATGCCCATTGGTCCTTCGGTCGTAAATCCAAATACATCGACCGACAACAGCGCACCAGCAGCATTAATTTTTGGGTGGGCCCGATTTAACACTTTTTTGATAGTATCAAAACGTTGTTCGTTGGTCACATCTTCCTTTGATAATTTCAAACGTTGGGCATCATTGGCGCCAAATTCCAAGGAAGGAAAGCGAATATAGTCAAAGTTTATTTCGTCAAATCCTGCGAGTGAGGCTTCTTCGGACAAGGCAATATTGTAATCCCATACATTTTCATTGAACGGATCTAACCAGGCATATTTAATCGTCGCAGTGGGATAATCATAAAAAATACCACCCTTCTGGCGATCTTGGGCTGCCCATTCAGGCTTTGCTTCGGCCAAGACATTGTCATGGCTAAACATGTGCACACGGGCTATGGTATATATATTGCGTTTTTTGGCTTCAGCTAAAAGTGCATGAATATCGTAATTTGGTTTCGACAGGCCCAGCTCTTTGACAAGTGGCACTTGTGAGTCGTAGTAAACCAACCCTAAATCATCGCGAAGATCAGATTTGAGGTCGATAACAATCGCATTTAACTCGGTGTCTTCAATGTGCTTGAAGAATTTTTGCATTAATTCCGAATTTGATGCAACAGCTGCCGTCACATACAATGCCTTGGGCTCAAACGGCTCCAATTTGAACTCACTTGGAATAGCGCCTGGTTTGATGGGCAAAACCAATTTGCGATACCCTGGGGCCAACACCTGCACGAATCCAGTTTCAGGGATACCATTGAGCGTAAAGACCCCATCATTCCCATCTATCCGCACCGTTGCTTGGGCTGATTTGGCCATATCTTCGGTCGCAATAATCGTGGCGTGATGGACTGGCGCACCATCGGCACTACTGACAATCGTGCCTTTGAGCACATCTGGTCGGAGTGTGACATCAAGCGTAGCCGTTGTGCTCGCATCCATCTTTTGGTTTGCGTATCCGTCCAGGGAGTAGCTGACTTCAGACCGTGCTGCAACGTTTTTGAGTTGGTAGGCGCCTTTGGTATCAGATTTACCAGTCACATCACCAGCGGTAATAACCACACCACTCAATGGTTCGTTACTATATTGGTCTTTGATAGTCCCACTCAAATTACCATTGGCAAGTGGAATGTCTTGTTGTATGGCTTTGCTCATCGCCATCGAAAATATCACATATTCGGGGTATGAAGCACTCAGGATAAATGATTCGGGTACGCCTTTAAGCATATATTGCCCATCAGCACCCGTGGTCATCGAAATAGTATCGCTGGCCTTGATGACCACACCGGCGAGTGGTTTTTTGGTCCATGCATCCATTACCAATCCACGAATCACATCAGGACGAATAGTGACATCTATTTTGCTGTCCGAAGCAGTTAAAGTTTCGGGCCATTTTCGCTCTGCCAACTTTAACGTGAACGCTGCATAATCAGCGCTGGACACTTGAAATTCCCCGGTACGTTGCCAGCGGTCAATACTATACGCGCCACTGCTATCGGTCATTGCTTTCGCACTACCGACTTGCACAACTGCTGAGGCAACTGGTTTCCCGTTATATGCATCGGTGACTGTACCAGTGAGTGGGATTGATTCACTTCCACAGGCAACCATCACAAAAATACTCAATACAAGTACGCTCAATCTCAATGAAACAATTCGTAACATACTAGGCACGCGTATCCTCCAAACTCATTTACATTCCAGCGTCTTATCAAAGCACGCTATAATGCATTAATACCTTTTTGGCACTAAAATTCATATTCACATACTAGTTATGATAATTGTACAGTATGTGGTGTGTCAATTATGGGGAATTGTTGAATGTCAATGCATTTATATTGAAAGGAACACAGATGACCATCGATCGTTCACGTGAAGGCAACCGCTCGTACTGGCAAGAAACATTTGATCTCAACATGCCCAGCGCACCACTCCCCGCCCGTGCCACCCACGTTGTCGTTGGTGGTGGAATTGTTGGTTCTGCAGCGGCTTATTTTTTGGCCAAAGCCGGGCATAAAGTAGTCCTAATTGAACGAATCCACCCGGCGCATGGCGCCACTGGGCGAAACGGAGGATTCATTGGGACGGGACCTGCAGAAGGATATTCTGGAGCCAAAGCCCGCCTTGGCGCAGCGGCCGCCCAACAAATATATGAGCTCACCGTCCAAAATGGCAAATTAGCGCGCCAAATCATGGCTGAAGAAGGCTTTGATTGCCACTTCCGCGAACCGGGCACATTTAATTTATCGTTATCACCTGCAGATCATCAAGCTGCCAAACGGGGTGTTGCCGCATTAAATGCAGATGGATATAGCGGGCAATTGCTCGACCGAGCTCAGCTCCAAGCCATGATCAACACCCCATTGGGTGAGGAAGTTGTCGGAGCATCATACAAACCAGAGAGTGCATTGATCCATTCGGGGCGCCTCGTCCGCGGTGTTGTCGAAGCGGCCATTACACATGGTGCCACCCTCTGTATCGCGACTGTGGCACGCATTGACTATAGCAATGGCGACCCAATTGTCGTTACCGACAAGGGAAATATCCAAGCCCAATCTGTTGTTCTCGGGCTCAACGCTTGGAGTCGTCAATTGGCCCCAGCGTTAAATGGGATTATCACACCCGTCCGTGGCCAGATTCTGTCAACGGCACCCACATCCCCAGTATTTAGCCAGGGTATGGGTACAGATATCACCCCGACTGGTGAATACTGGCAACAAACGCTCGACGGTTCAATTGTGTTAGGGGGGTGCCGTGCAATAGCAGCCAATAAAGATGTTAATTTGTACGATATCGGCATCACTGATGATGTCCAAGGTGCCCTTGACAATGTTTTGCCACGCCTCTTTCCCAAATTAACCGGCTTGCCGATTACTCGCCGCTGGGCTGGATTGATGGGATTTACCCCAGATTATGTGCCCGTCGTTGATGCGATGCCTGGCATGCATGGTGTCTGGGCCGGGGGTGGTTTTTGTGGATCAGGGATGCCATTTGGGTTTGTGGTAGGCAAATACCTCGCCCAAGCTGCCGTCACCATGCAAACGCCAATAGAAATTGCTCCGCTGTCAATTAATCGTCCCACGCTCCAAGCGCACTAATTACAAACTCGCCCCGTGGCACAAATATGCCACGGGGCGAGTTTTATGGACTTTTTGATTAAAATCCCAACCGATAGACACGGCGTGCGTTGTCTACCCATAATTTTCGTTTGGCTTTGTCACTCAATGATGCAGTCAATTCATCAACCGTCTGCACCCACTCCGTATAATTCGTTGATTGTAACGAAACAGGCCAATCACCACCAACCATGATGCGGTTTTCACCAAACTCGCTGATGACATGTTCCACATACGGTACCAAATCTTCAGGTCGCCAGGCACTGTGGTCGGCTTCAGTGGTCATGCCACTGATTTTGCACACCACGTTGGGGAGTTTTGCCATTGCTTTTATTTGTTTCTTCCCTGGCTCAAGTTGATGACCTTTAATCTCAGGCTTGGCCACATGATCAAGGATGAATTGTACTTGTGGGACTTTCTTGACAAGTTCGATTGCCGCAGGCAATTGATGATGGAAAATACAAATATCAAAGCTCAATCCATATTCTGCGAGTAATTCCACACCACGTACCACTTCCGGGCGGATGGCAAAATTGGCATCTGATTCCCCTTGGAACAAGCGTCGCACTCCTTTGATACGGGGACCAATCGCGGTCAATGCCGAATAATAGGCTCGCGTTTGCTCACCGAATTCCACCGGTGCAGCCGCAACGATACCTTTGAGCTTCGGCAATTGACGAGCAACAGTGTTGATGTATTGTGCTTCGAGCAAACTATATTGCGGTTCTACCGCAACTTCAACATAAACCATTGCTTCAATGCTCACGTCACGGGTATGTTGGGCAAATTCCTCACCCATAAACCGAGCGTTGATTAGCGGAGCATTGTCGAGCCACGACATACGAAAATATTGTGGATCCCATAAATGCACATGTGTATCAACAATTCCAAAATTCGGCATAGCGTGCCCCTTAATTTCATTATCGAAGCAAACCGGAATAAACCAACCAGAGAAGGCAACGGTCTAAATAATCTCCCTATTTCAGCCAGGAAATTATGAGTTTATTATCTATTATTTTGCCGTCAAATTGTGAATCCTGTGTGACGAAATGGTGTCATTTTGGCAAATGTCGTGGACGAGCAATCAAATGCGCACCGACCATCACCAACACACAAACAATTATTAACACAACCGCCAATGCCGCTGCCATTGCATAGTTTGTTGCACCAGGACGGCTTAGTAGCCTTGCCAAAAACAGTGGTGCGGTGGGTGTATCGGGTCGGCTGAGGAGTAATGCAGCCGCAAAGTCGCCGAGAGATACCGCAAATGCAAACAATCCAGCGGCCACAAACGCCCGACGAAGTAACGGCAATGTGACACTCCACCATTGCCGAAGTGGTGATGCCCCAAGGGTAGCTGCCACTACCACATGTGATGACCCTAATTGATCCCGCGCGAGGGTCAATTGACGGCTGACCAATGGCAGTGCCAACACCACATGCGCCATAATAATCAACCAGCCTGCGTGCAGAAACCCTAGCGGACCAAACCACAATATGTAGCCCAGTCCAAATGTCACACCACTCACCCCCAACGGAATCATCGCCACCCGACGCCACCAGCGTTGACCACTCGTAAACCCCCATCCAATGCATACCGTCAAAATTGCGACCATAAAGGCAATCCAAAGCGAACGCCATACTGCTGCAAGAGGCGACACAAATAAGCCACTTCCGCGCACTGGAAGGGCTAATAAATGGTATGCATGGCTCCAATTATTTGGCACCCATGCCCGCACTATCAATAACCCATACGGCCCTGTATACAGACCTACAGTGACCAGTAGGCTAGCACCCGCCAGCCACCATCCCCACCCTCGAGAAACCGGCTGCAGCGAACGAATTTGGATAGCAATTGGAATCTGCCGCTGCATTCGATCAGCCACCCATACCAGCACAATACTCATACACAATTGCCATATCGCAAGTGTGGCTGCAATATCAAGGCGCAAAAATTGACTTGTTTGCCGCCAAATTTCCACTTCAAGCGAGGGGACACGGCCGCCACCGAGTAACAACACAACACCAAAACTGCCAAAGCAATAGAGAAAAACCAACAACATACCAGCGAGTAATGACGGCCAAATGAGGGGGATTATAATAGTGACCATGCGACGCCAAGCAGTTGCACCCAACGTCGATGCCGCTGCTTCGTAGCGGCTGGCAATCCCCTGCCACGCATCAACCATGAACCGCACCAACACTCCGCTGTTGTACCAGACATGGGCGATTAGCACGACCGCCAACCCTTGTGGTACCTCAAGCCCCAATACCGTCGCACACCATGTTTGTGGGGCACACAACGTAGTAACAATGGTTGCTGCTACAGGCGTAGGAATTACAAACGGCACACTTACTGCTAACCATGCACTCGTCGCAAGTAATCCTGGTCGACGCATCATTGCCCAGGCAATTGGGATGGCACAACACACGGCTAGCACCGTAGAAAGCATCGCCTGCATACATGTCGCAACCACAATTTGGGCCATACGCACGACCGTCGCTTGATCGAGAAATCCTATCCCACGCCAAAATACGGTCAGCAATGGCATGATGACGCCTACTGCTACCCCAAAGATGACAAGGCTACGCCCAAACCATTGCCAACGTATCGTCACTTATTTCCCTCTGCCAAGCGCTTGCCACACGGGCCCATCGGGATATTTATAGGCTTCAATTGTTGCGGCTTTCATTTCGATGCTGTATCCAGGTAATTGGGGTGGCATGTAATGCGCGTTGCGGATCACACACGGTTCGACGAAGTGCTCGTGCAAGTGATCGACGTATTCAATCACCCGTCCTGCGGTACTCCCTGTCACAGCAACGAAATCAAATAGTGATAAATGTTGGACATACTCACACAAGCCGACCCCACCGGCATGCGGACAAACAGGCACATCAAATTTTGCCGCCATCAAAATTATTGCCAAGACTTCGTTGACGCCACCCACGCGGCACGCATCGATTTGGCAAAACGAAATGGCATTCGCTTGTAGTAATTGCTTGAACATAATCCGGTTTTGGACATGCTCACCAGTCGCAACGCCAATCGGTGCGACGCCCCGGGCTATTGCTGCATGCCCCAATACATCATCAGGGCTGGTGGGCTCTTCAATCCACAACGGATGAAATGGTTGAAGATGTTGCATCCATTCAATGGCTTGGGGCACATCCCAGACTTGATTTGCATCGACCATCAAAAAACGATCTGGCCCAATTACGTCGCGGATCACGCCGGCACGACGTACATCAGAGGCTATGTCGATACCCACTTTCATCTTAATATGGGTAAAACCAGCAGCAATTGCTTCGTGGCATAATTGCCGCACTTTTTCGTCACTATACCCAATCCATCCGGCAGAAGTCGTGTACGCAGGATACCCGTTGGCTTGCATGGCGGCAATTCTCGCTGCTTTTTGGGGGACTGATTTTGTAAGAATTCCAAGGGCTTCGGCGGGTGTTAAGGCATCACTGATGTAGCGGAACGGGATACAACGCACCAATTCGGCCGGCGACATGTCAACCAGCAATCGCCATAACGGTTTGCCTTCGACACGGGCATATAAATCCCAAACCGCATTGACCACTGCAGCCACGGCAAGATGCACTACCCCTTTTTCAGGACCAACCCAGCGCAATTGACTGTCCCCCACCATTTCATACCAAAACGCACCTAAGTCGGCAGTAATAGTCGCTAAATCACGTCCGACCAAGCGTTCTGCCAGGGTTTGCGCAGCTGCAACACACCATTCGTTGCCCCGGCCGATGGTAAAGGTTAACCCATATCCAGCAAATTCAGGGTGATTCGTGTGGAGCATCACATACGTTGCCGAATAATCGGGATCGCGATTCATAGCGTCAGAACCATCGAGATTCAATGATGTCGGGAAACGGATGTCGAACGTTTGGACCTTGGTAATAATAATTGGTGTCGTCATATTTTCCTCGTTCTAGTTACCATCACGGAGGATTCGATTGCTCCGCTGGGTTTCGATTTGCAACACATCGCCTTCATAGGCACGAATCTGATTGGTCACGATAAAGTGGGTGGCGTCGCACCGCACTTCGCTCCAGGTTTCGACCCGGGTTTGCCAGGCACCACGCCCCACACAAATCGTATGTTCACTCACGGTACGGGCACTCAATGGGTCAGTGACATCAATAAAATAGCGATCTGCCGACTGATGGTCATAGATTAAACCATCGGCAAGTTGAAAGGCTCCGTGATCGTTTTCGTCGTGCAGTGCCCAAGTTTGTTTCATCTGATCAAATCGTTCATAACGCTGGCGTTGATCGACCCGCAACTGCATGACTCCTACTTCGGGCGTCATTGCTGGTGGCGCAAATTGCCCCGCTGTCGCATCACTTGGTTGTGGCGTCCGTATCGGTAATTCCAGGGATGACCGCGCGGGATCTATCGTCAGCGTCACGGGAACCGGTGATGGCCAGGCATGTGGCCAATACGACGGTGATACTGCCACCCGCCAATGATGTCCTACCGGCAAACAGTATCCGGCGGCATTGAGGGTAATAATTACAGATTCGAATTGGCCAGGATTCATATCGAATACTGCGGCGTGCCCATGGCGATGGGTGAGATTGAGCAGCCCTCGACTTACCAACAGCGACCGACCATCCGGCGCAACATCACACAATCTCACCACCAGCATCGCTTTGGGTTGATCGCTCGCCACGCATAACGTCACCTGGGGAAACCCGAGGATTACCTGTGCACAGTCGCCCACTGGTAAATCAGCACACCACGACCGACCATCTTCACCGCGCTGGTCGCGAGCATAATCCCCTGGGATAGCATATGAACACCACATCCCCGCATCAGCTCCACTGCGCAAATCAGTCCCTACCCGTGCCACAGGTTTTTGTGGGCCAAGTACGTACGAAGCACATTGCTGTGCTGGATTTGGCCAAATTGGGTCGCCCACCCATTCCCCGGGACGGGTGTCGTACCACGGCTCAGGATCCACCCAATCTTGAATATAACTCGTCAACATTGGACCATCCATAATATCGGTTGGCGCACCATTAAGCCAATGATTCCACCACTTGAGCGCTTCAGCTTGGAAGCCAATCGCTGGTCCAGGCAACCCTACTTCGGGGTATTTATGGGCCCATGGTCCTACCAAGCCCTTCCGTGGGACATGAAGCCCTGCCAACAAGCGAAACACTGCATTGGTATAGCCGTCAGCCCACCCACCGACTGCATACACGGGGCAAGTAATTTGACTAAAATCTTCGCAAACAGACCCTTGTTTCCAATATGCATCGCGGCGTTGATGGGCCAACCACGTTTCAATATATGCCGGAGATTCTTGAATGCGCGAAAGCCACATTTCTTTCCATTGGTCACCAACAACTGCCGGGTCCGCAGGTCGGCTATTGAACGCCAACATCACTGAAGCCCACGGCAACATGTCGACTGCCAGCATGCAACCGCCCATATAATGGACATCATCGGCATAGCGGTCATCAGTAGAACAGACCGTAATAATTGCTTTGAGGGCAGGTGGGCGTCGCGCCGCTACCTGGAGCGCATTAAATCCACCCCACGAAATCCCAAACATCCCGACATTGCCATTACACCATGGCTGCGTCGCAAGCCATGCAATCACTTCGCATGCATCAATTTGTTCTTGAGGTAAATATTCATCATACAAAATTCCATCCGAGTCGCCGCTGCCACGCATATCAACTCGCACCGCCGCCAAGCCATGAGCTGCGAGATAGGGATGGCGGATCATATCGCGGCGCACCGTGCCATCGCTACGACGGTACGGCAAATACTCAAGTACTGCAGGTATAGGCTTGGCCCGCTTGCGTGGCAGATAAATACGCGCCGCCAACCGAGTTCCATCGGATAACGGAATCCAAACAGGATCAAGGCATCTCACATCGTCGAGCAACTCCGGGTAGTCATTCATGTGCCGCCTCAATCTCAGCCACCGCACGCCAGCCACTAGTTATTGCTCCATGGACACTAGCGGCATGACCGTCAAGGGCGGTGGCTTCGCCGGCGAAATGGACCCGACCATGATGCGCCGCCAAAGCAGGACGCAGGCCATGAGCACCGACAGACACCGAGCTATATGCCCCGAGACTCCACGGATCGACTGACCAATTAATCATGCGCCATCCTACCAGTTGTTCACGCACTTGCTCACCAAATACGGCAGAAAGGAGATCGAGACAGGTGGCTACTGGGTCATTGTCTGCAGCAATATTGGCTGCCCGTGGTCCCGTAAAAAAGCCCATAAGGTAGGGAGCGCCTGGCGCTGCCGTCCACCACACAGGAGCTGGGTCAACCAAGCTAAAAAAACTTGCCGTTTCATCCCAAAAACGTTCACGAAAGCGCAATGCAATTTTGATGCCACCGTGCATATCCATTTGCCGAATTGCATGCATTTATTCAGCAGAC
>CALQBW020000010.1 GCA_943328915.2 Singulisphaera sp. GP187
CCATGTTTTCGAAGGGGTCTTTGAGTTCGATTTCTTTGGCTACCGTGACACCGTCATGGGTGACGACCGGTGATCCGAACTTCTTGTCGATGGCGACGTTGCGCCCGCGGGGTCCCAATGTCGTCTTGACGGCATCGGCGACAGCATCGACTCCACGCTTGAGGGCGCGTCGTGCTTCTTCATTAAAATACAACTGCTTTGCCATGAAGTGTGATCTCCTCAGTGCTTCCTAGTTAACTTTGATTATGCCTCGATGACGCCGAGAATGTCTTTTTCAGCCAACACGAGATAATCGATTTCGTCGACTTTGTATTCAGTACCACTGTACTTCGCAAACAAGACACGGTCGCCGGTCTTGACGCTCATTGGTACCAATTGGCCATTGTCGGTGCGACGACCTTCGCCGACTGCGACAACTTCGCCCTCCATAGGACGTTCTTTGCTGGCGGTGTCTGGGATGAACAACCCACCCTTGGTCTTTTCCTCGCGTTCGGCCGGCTTTACTACAACACGGTCTGCCAACGGTCGGATGCGGAAGTTTGCAGCCATAGTGACGCTTCCCCTCATCTGCGATATATACATTTAGCAGTCAAACAACTTCACTGCTAACTAACTAACTATAGATAATGCATCGGTGCTTGTCAAGCAAAAATTAGCACTCTCTGTGGTCGAGTGCAAATTTCTTATGCAGAATTAATAAATCAGACAATTTTTTGCAGGCATTACGCGTGCAGAGAGAATGAAAAGGATGAAAAAAACGAGCGTGCCAGCGTCGCTGGCACGCTCGTTTTGAGTGGATTGCTTACAGCACGTCGACGTGGCTGTGGTCACCGAGCACAAGTCGATAGGCGCTGGGACGAAGCGTCGAGCGGGACACTTCGACGTGACGACCGATCAAGCTATCGCAGAGCCGCCCTGGGATATCGTTGATACTACAATGTTCAAGCACAATCGAATGTTCAATTTCGCTGTTTTGGATGGTGCAATGATGATAAATGGCAGTAAATGGCCCGACATATGAATTGACAATACGGGTGCCTTCACCAATGATCGCTGGGCCACGAATGGTGCTGTTGATTACTTCGGCGCCGGCTTCAATGATGACTTTGCCGATCAACCGCGATGCATCATCGACCGTACCGAGTTGCTGCGCATTGAGTTCTTCGAGGATGAGGCGATTTGCTTCGAGCATGTCATCTTTTTTGCCGGTGTCAATCCACCAGCCGTGATGAATATAAGGAAAGACAGTTTTTTGACCATCGACGAGTGCTTGAATGGCATCAGTGATTTCGAGTTCTCCCCGCCATGATGGTTTGATCGAATCGATTGCATGCCAGATTGTTTTGTCAAACATGTAGATGCCCACCAAGGCGAGGTTTGATTTGGGCTCTTTGGGCTTTTCGACAAGGCGCAAAATACTGCCATCGGGGTTGAGTTCGGCGACGCCATATGAACGAGGATTGGGGACTTCTTTGAGGACGATTTGGGCGTTATAATCGCTGTTTTGGAATTGTTGGATCAGCCCTGAAATGCCCCCTTGGATACAGTTGTCACCCAGGAACATCACAAAGCGTTCATCCCCGAGGAATGGGTGGGCGATTTTGACGGCATGTGCCAGCCCAGACGGTGCGTCTTGTTGGATGTAGGCAATGTTGACGCCCCAGCGCTCGCCGCTCCCGACGGCCGCTTCGACTTCGGCGGCGGTATCGCCGACGATGATGCCAATATCGGTGATGCCGGCGTCACGGATGGTTTCGATAACGCGGAAGAGCACGGGCTTGTTGGCGACGGGAACGAGTTGTTTGGCACTGGTATACGTGATGGGGCGGAGGCGGGTGCCCTTGCCACCGCTCAAAATCAAACCCTTCATGGTTTATCCTTTACTTGTGATAATGATTGCCTATAGTGTACACAGAAATGCGCGACTCTGCATCAAAAACCGAGTGGGTAGCGGCCTCACTCGGTTGTGTGTGTTTAGATAGATGGGTTAGCGGCGAATCCGCACGGCGCCATAGTAGTGGCTCAGCCAATAATTATCATAGATGTTGGAGACTTGGACGCCGTACCGTGGCGTCATGGCGTGGACCATTTTGCCACCACCGATATACATCGAAACGTGGGTAATCCCACGACGACCACTAGTACGGACAAAAAATAGCATATCCCCTGGTGCGAGATTCTCGAGGCCGTTTATCTGGACCCCATTGCTGGCATTGAATTGTGATGCCGCTAAGCGGGGGACACTCACCCCGACCTGCTTAAAGGCGTACAACATCAAGCCGCTACAATCAAAGCCACTTTTTGGGGTGGTGCCACCCCAGACATAGCGATACCCTACAAATTGCAAGGCAATATTGGCGACATCACTACTCGTTGACACATTGGTGTATTTGGAGCGTACCGGTGCGACGGGTAAGGCGGGGAAGTCGGTCGTATTGGGGACGCGGCGTAGGACGTGTGATGAGACATTCAGCAGGTCTTTAAAAATCCACGCTTTCTTTTTGTTGAAACTAACCTGAATCCAGTCTTTGTATTTGCCAATCAAATCGAGGCGTTGTCCCTTGTTGACCATGTCGATTTTGGCATGGCGTGAATCAGGACCACGGCGCAAATTGACTTGATCACCCGTAATGACGCCAATCAAATCGGGTGAAGGGTCGGGGATTGTTTCGGCATTAATGACGCGTTTGGTGACTTCGGGAGTAGATTCGAGGAAGTCGGCGCGGACCCAGCCATCGGTGTTGTTGTCGACGGCGATGTGGTACCAATCTTGGTAGCGCTCGATTAATTCGACATTGGCATTGAGGGTGAGTGTGGTGACGGCAACGTAGTTTGTGCCGGGACCGTCGCGCACGGTCAGGCCAGCTTCGCGCACGTTAGCGAGGCGCGGTGGGGGCGGCGGAGGAACTTCATTGTCAAAAACATCAAAAATAGTATTGGCGGCGTTATCGGGCAACGAGAGTAGTTCACCAGCCATCCAATAGACTTGGGTGTCAATGCGTTCTCGGACTTGGTACCAGTCACCATATTTGCCGATCACTTGGAGCGGTGCACCGGCCGTAGCTCTGATCACAGGATCGTAATTGGTGCCAGGGCCGTTACGCATAAAGGCGCGATCGACCAGGACGGTGACGGGCACAATCACGGGAGACATTACTTGATTGCGCGACACCACGGACAATGGGACGGGGAGGTCTTCGCTTTCGGCGATGGGATTGTCGCCTTGTACGGCCCCGGGTGCGATTGTTAGTGGGGCAACTTCGACGGTGAAGTCATTGGTGGTGCTATTGGTGGTAACGATGAGATTTGTTGTCCCTTGGACAATATTGCTCCGGCTTACGAGCAATGCGAGTGGAATAATCGCAATCACCAAAATATGCATGATGACCCGTGCCGGAATACGTTCGAGGAAGGCTTCGGGATGGGTGATGATGTTATTTAATGTAGGAATGCGGTCTGTGATACTTGTCATGCCATCAACGCGAACAAAATCTTGGCGGCGACGGAGGGCTCTGGTGACGAGCTCACGTTCTCTGGCATTGTGTGGTGGTATTTTATTTCTGTTATCGACCATGCAGTGAGTGCTCCCAATGGTGAACGATTGCATCTTGTCAAACAATAAACAGTCAAACAATCAAATTATTATATATACACAGTCTAAGCGTACAATGAGAATAAATGAGACATTGGGCATTACAATGCAATGAATATTTCGTAAAATTGCATCAATGCCTAGGCGAGTATATCACGGAATTACGCCATGATTCAACTTTGGAATGGGTCAAACTTGGTTCACAGATAATTATGTCGTATTTGCGAATGAGACCTGTTGACGGAAATGTGCGGCGATTTATTGTTGGCACGTGCGACGGATGGCTGCATTCAATGAACATTGGCGAAAGAGGATGAGCCAATACCGGCTTATTCACGTTTTCGCTAGACTGTTTTCACCAAACAATTACGCAAATTGGACAATCCCTGAATGCACTACTTCAACGCCGTTGGGGGTGGCAACGATGATACTCCCATCGTCGTTGAGGTGGGTAACGATACCACTGAGTTGCGAATTGTGACGGGTAATGGTGATGGTGTTACCGACAATCTGCACGAGTTGACGCCAGCGTGATTGGTAGGCGGTGGGGTTATGTTTGAGTTGTTGGTAGACCAGATCAAATGCGTTGAGTTGGGTGACGAGGATATCTGCTCTGGTGATCGATTGGGCGGTCCAATGGCAGATGGCACTACTTTGCCGGGCCAAATCGACATGGTCACTATATTGTTTTGGATGGTCAAGCACATTGACGCCCCAGCCAATGCAGATTGAATCAACGCGTTGGGCGACTATCCGTGCTTCGCACAACACTCCGGCAAGTTTACGGCGTTGGGTGCCGGCCATCAGGGTGATATCATTGGGCCATTTGATGTGGACGGGGATGCTGGTGTATTGGGCGACGGTTTCTGCCAATACTGCGACAAATGCATTGATGATATAGGCAGTGTGGGCAGGCTCCAGCCAATGCGGGCGCAAGAGGAGCGAACAAAGGATGGCTTGACCGGGCATATCATTCCATTGGCGACCGTGTTGGCCACGGCCATGGGTTTGGTGTTCGGCGAGCACTACGAGACCCTCGGCCCGACCGGAAGCGGCCGCAGCGCGGATTACGTCGTTGGTTGAGGTTGTTTGATGGAGGCGCACCAATTCCTGTCCTATCACTGTTGTGGTCAGACGTGGTCGGATGAGGGCAAGTTCAAGGTCAGAAGGGAAGATTGTCATTTGGGGTAAGGGTTGCCTCTAACCATTCATGAAAGGTGCTTCCGTCTGGGGCAGAATAGAGGGGCATCAACGCGTTGACGATGTCACTATGAGGAATAGACAGTTGGTACCCATAATTGTCGCACCAAAAGAGTAACACGAGGAGTGCGGTAGTTTCGTTGTGACTTACAAAGGGGTGTTGGCGCACGAGATTGTAGGTGAATGCGGCGATTTTGGCAATAGGAGTGGGGTAACGAGGGATGCCAAATAAGATTTGGTCGGGCGAAGCGATGACGTTGTCAAGCGTGTCACTTGAGGAAATCCCAAAACATCCTCCGTAACGTTCGATGACGATAGTATGCAAGTCGAGGAGTTGGGATTTGCTGAGTCGCATTGGTCTACTCGAGCCCAGCCAAGCGGCGGAATGCTTTGTCGTAATTGTCTATGACGGGCTCAGCCCACTCACGCAAAGATTGCGAGCGTGGTTTGCGCAAGAGCACTTCACGGTCAGTAAATACTAATTCGACCGTATCGAGGTTGCCGAGGTTTGCGGCTTTTAGCCAACCTTGGACAACGGGGGGTAAATTTTCGACTTCTATGACGAATTGTGTAGGCATGCGGGTTCGACTACCCTTCGCGGGGACGTAAATGCGGAAACACGACGACATCGCGGATTGTTGCTTGATTGGCAAAAACCATTGCCATGCGATCGATACCCATTCCGAGGCCGCCTGTGGGGGGCATGCCATACATGAGGGCATTGATATAGTCGTTATCGAGCTGATGGGCTTCGTCGTCGCCTTTGGCTTGGTCTTGGAGTTGACCGAGGAACCGTTGCTCTTGGTCAAAGGGGTCATTGAGCTCGCTATAGCCATTGCCGATTTCCATCCCGGCCACAATTGCTTCAAAGCGTTCGGTGATGGCAGGATCATGGGCGTGGCGTTTGGCGAGGGGTGAAAGTTCGACAGGATGATCAACAATAAAAGTCGGTTGGATCAAGCTAGGTTGAATGATTTCGCTAAATAATTCATCGACTTGTTTTGCCCAACTTGGCTTGGTTTCAATTGGCAATTTGCGTTCACGGATAGCGGCAATAAGTGCATCGTGGGTTTTGGTGGTCAAAATATCAATGCCTGTGCGTTCGAGGATCGACCCGGGTATGGAGACGCGTTGCCATTTTGGGCCAAAGTCGATGGTGTGTTCTTGGTATTGGATGACGGTGCCACCGGTGAGGTGAATAGCAGTTTGGCGACATACGTCTTCGACCAAGTCCATCATATCGTTGTAATCCCCAAAGGCTTGGTAGCATTCCATCATGGTGAATTCGGGGTTGTGGGTGCGGTCGACCCCTTCGTTGCGGAAGACTTTGCTGATTTCGTAGACGCGCTCAAAGCCACCGACGATCATGCGTTTGAGGTAGAGCTCGACGGCAATCCGCAAATAGAGATCTTGTTTGAGTTGATTATGAAAGGTGGTAAACGGACGGGCTGTGGCACCGCCATAAATTGGTTGGAGCACGGGGGTTTCGACCTCAAGGAAGCCCCGTTCGTCGAGCACTTTGCGCATCATGCGCATGACTTGGGCGCGGGTGCGGAAGTTGGCGCGTACATCGTGATTGACAATCATGTCGAGGTAGCGTTCGCGCAAACGGGCTTCGGTGTCGGTGAGCCCATGCCATTTATCGGGTGGTGGGTTTATGGCTTTGCTGAGGAGGACGATGTGGTTAACAAACACCGATGCTTCGCCGGCATTGGTACGCCGTAAAGAGCCACTTGCTTGGATAATATCAAAGGTGTCGATATCATTGGCGAAGCGGTCAAACCATTCGTCGCCGACTTCGGCGCGGCTCAACCAGAGCTGGATGCGGCCATGTTCATCTTCGATATGGGCAAATGCTAATTTGCCCATGATGCGTCGTGCCCCAACAATTCGCCCAACTACGGTGACAAGGGCGTTTTGGGTTATCATTTCGTCAAAATTGGCAATTATCGCAGGAATAGCATGTGTGCGTTGCGAACGTGCAGGGTACCCTTCGATACCGGCAGCACGGAGACGAGTGAGTTTATCGGCACGTTGTTGTTGCAGTTCGTTGAGTTCCATGGTGCACCTTATCTGATTATTTAATTGCTTTAATCACGCACTTCATCGGGCCACTCGGTGCATGAATGACCACTTTGTCTTTTACTTTGCGACCAATCAAGGCGACGCCGAGTGGTGATTCATTTGAAATCATCCCTTCGGCAGGACTTGATTCAGCACTACCGACAATCCGGTATTCTTCGTCGTCGTCTTCGCCATCGTATCGGATGGTGACTGTCGAACCAATCCGGATTTCTTTGATGTTCCCTGGTTCGTCTTCGATGATTTGATGACGTGCCAACACATCACGAATTTCTTTGATACGGCCTTCGTTGAATCCAGATTCTTTTTTGGCGTCTTCGTATTCACCACTCTCAGAAATATCGCCGAGTTCCTTGGCTTGGTTAATCCGTAAGGCGATCTCACGTCGCAACACGGTTTCCTTTTCGCGTAATTCAGCTTCGAGTTTGGCTTTGCCTTCGGGTGTCAAATAAAAAATGCGATCGCTCATTATGGTGCCCCTCTGCAATTCACTGTGGAACAGCAATATATAACAACAAAACTGAGAGTATCACTCTCAGTTAACGCATCACAGACTGCCACGCCAATAATAGATTTATTATACTTTATTTGTAACGATTCTGCAATTTGGGATTTGGGTTTGACGTAGGCTATTGAGTTGCGTACAATGGAATAATTACCAATGCGGGAGTGGCGTAGTGGTAACGTAGGAGCCTTCCAAGTTCATGTCGAGAGTTCGATTCTCTCCTCCCGTACCAAACCAACAGCACCCAGTATTGATTCGTCAATACTGGGTGCTGTTTTTTGTGTCTGCGTCCTTATTCCTGCACAGCTGCCATCACTTGCGAAATCCCACCAATAAACGTCTGCATCATCTACGCAAAACTCGCATCGAGATCGACGGCCATGCCAAATCCGCCCTTATTTCGAGTGTAGCAAAGCCGGGCACCAAACTGTGCAATCCTGGTAGGGTATCAATCAAATCCTGCGCAAAAAGCGGGTAGTGCGTAAGAATTTGCGAGAACACCTGCAGTAATTCAGGGCGCCATTGCCGGTTCGGTAAGGGGCATTACCAGCGCCCGTAGGCCACTGCGAGTGACAGGGCAAAGAAGACCACATTCATGATGATGCCACGGGTGTCATGCGCGCGCGCGTGGACAATCATGGCCAACACCATGATGACGGCAAAGCCGAGAGCAGCCCAGGCTGTCAGGAAGGGGAAAATGCCGGTGGCGTAGGGGACGATGATACCGATAGCGCCAAAGAGTTCGGTCACACCAATAAAGAGAATGAAGCTAGCGGGGGCTTCTTTGGCCCAATCAAATGCGGTGCGGGCTTTGGCGGGCTGGAAGGTTTTGACAAACCCAGCCATCCCAAAAATAAACGCCAAAATGGCTTGTGCTATCCACAGGGCAATATGCATACGGTACTCCAAAATCCCGCGTCTGCATGGTGCAGACGCGGGATGGGTGTGTGGTTATTCGGCTTTGCTGACGGCAATGGTGAGGGTTTTGTCGTCGAGTTCTAAGGTTTCGCTATGGGCGCCGGGCAGGCCTTTGCCTAGCACAAGCTGCTCAGCCAAGGTTTCGCTACACATATAGTCGTGCCAGGTAGCGATGGTGGCGGTGAGCAACGGATCATTGTCGACGCCGTCGATGACGACGTTGATGCGGTCCGAAATCGCGAAGCCGGCGTTTTTGCGGGCATCTTGGATGTAGCGCACCACTTCACGGGCGATACCTTCGGCCACCAAATCGGGGGTGAGGGTGGTATCGAGGGCGGCCAGGACGCCGTTTGCTTCGGCGACGGCATAGCCATCGGGT
Organism: Singulisphaera sp. GP187; assembly: GCA_943328915.2. Lineage (GTDB taxonomy): Bacteria > Chloroflexota > Chloroflexia > Chloroflexales > Roseiflexaceae > UBA965. The sequence continues at coordinate 8,677 of CALQBW020000010.1, forward strand.
GACGATGTCTCTACCAATACTTCGTCGGGTGCGATGGTCAAGGTTTGGCCATCGACCACCAGATCAAATGACAGACCGTTTTCGACGGCGATGGCATACGCGCGAGCACTGTCGTTGTCGAGGGCTTTGAGGGCTTCGGTCAAGGCAGGTACCAGTTTGCCGTATTTTTTGCCGACCACGCGTAAATTGGGTTTGAAGCGGTAATCGATAAAGGTGGCACCGGTTTCGAGCCAGCGTATCGCTTTGACGTTGAGCTCTTCGCGCAGGTCGCCTTCAAAGGCGGGCAGGCTGGCGGCCACATTGGTGGGAACGCGCACCAACATGAGGGGCAGGGGTTGGCGGATTTTGGTGGCGGCACTGCGGCGGGCAGCCCGACCCAAGCCGACAATGGTTTGCACCACGTCGATGCTTTGCACCAGGGCATCGTCGCTCCAGGCGGGCACACTCACCGGCCAGCTGGCCATGTGGACCGAATTAATGGCGTTGGGAGCTTTGCTGAGCACCAAATTGGCATAAATCTCTTCGGCCATAAAGGGCATGAATGGGGCGAGGAGTTTACTCAACGTGACCAAGCAGGTATACAAGGTGGCGTAGGCGGCTTGGGTGTCGGCGTCGTTGGCGGTCTTCCAGAAGCGTCGGCGACTGCGACGGACATACCAGTTGGACATTTCTTCGACGAAGCGCTCAATGGCTTTGGCGGGGGCATGGATGTCGTAGCCGTCGAGTTCGTTGGTGACGGTACGCACCAAATTGTCGAGGCGGGCTAAGGCCCAGCGGTCGAGGGGATTGGTGAGGGTGGCGATGTCGAGGGTTAGGCTTCCGTCGGCGTTGAGCAGGCCAGCAGGCGTCCAGCCATCGAGGTTGGCATACGTCACAAAAAACGAATAGGTGTTCCAAAGGGTCAAGGTGAATTGGCGCAACATATCGCCAATGAGCTCACGCGAGAAGCGGCGGGGGTTGTAGGGTGGTGCCGAGGCAAACATGTACCAGCGCACGGCGTCAGTACCGAATTCGTTGATGATGTCCCACGGGTTGACGATATTGCCCTTTGACTTGGACATTTTTTCGCCTTTGCCGTCAAGGATATGCCCCAAACAAATTACGTTTTTGAAGGCAGGACGGTCAAACAGCAACGTCGACACGGCGTGCAGGGTATAGAACCAGCCGCGGGTTTGGTCGATGGCTTCGGAGATGTAGTCGGCTTGGCCGGCGTACTGCTCGAAGAGTTCTTTGTTTTCGAAGGGGTAGTGCCACTGTGCAACTGGCATGGCGCCTGAGTCAAACCAGCAGTCGGCCACATCGGGGATGCGGCGCATGGTGCCGTGGATGGGATCTTCCCAGGTGATTTCGTCGACATAGGGGCGATGCAAGTCGAGGTCGCTCAGCGAGCGCCCCACTTTTTCTGAAAGTTCGGCTACCGAGCCGATACATTCACTATGGAGACCGTCGGCCGAAATCCAAATGGGCAACGGGGTTCCCCAATAGCGTTCGCGGCTAATGGCCCAGTCGATGTTGTTGGACAACCAGTTACCAAAGCGACCGTTTTTGATGTGCTCTGGCACCCATTGCACTTCTTGGTTGGTGGCAACCAAACGATCTTTGAGGGCGGTGGTGCGGATGTACCAGCTGGGTTTGGCATAGAACAACAGCGGTGTCTTGCAGCGCCAACAGAACGGGTAGGTATGCTTGACGCGGGCACTTTTGAACAAATCGCCCCGCTCTTTGAGCACCTTGGTGATGACGGGGTCGGCCGCCTTAAAAAACAGGTTCGCGAAGCCAAGTGACTCGAACTGAGGCATTGTATTGCCACTCAAATCGACCGAAAAGAGCGTGGGCAAGCCATGTTTACGACCGACGTCGAGGTCACCATAGGCGGGGGCAATATGGACGATGCCGGTACCGTCGTCGAGCGAGACGAAGTCGTCGCCGATGACACGGTAGCCTTGGGTGAGGTCGGGGGTGTCGCCGGGGCCAGGGACACCATCAAACAAGCGGGTGTAGCGGGCGTCGGTGAGTTGGCTCCCGGTATAGGTGGCGAGGATGGTATGGTGTTCACCGAGTACTTTTTCGGCGAGGCTGGCGGCCAAGATAACTTTTTCGCGTTTGTCGTCTGGGCCGGTCTCGGCGAGCACATAGTCGGCATCGGGGTTGACGGCGAGGGCCACGTTGGCGGGCAGGGTCCAAGGAGTGGTAGTCCATGCGAGAAATGCGGCCCCGGCGAGCGCGGCATCGAGTGGGTGGCCACTGGGGTCAAGGCGGAAGCGGAGCCAGACCGAAGGGTCATCGACGTCGTCTTCGTAGCCTTGGTTGACTTCGGCGTCGCTCAGGGTGGTGCCACAGCGCGGGCAGTGCATGGTGACTTTGTAGTCGCGGAAGAGCAAATCGCGATCCCAGAATTGGCGCAGGATCCACCAGAGTGATTCGATATAGGAATTATCGAAGGTACTGTAGGGTTTTTCCATGTCGATCCAATAGGCGATGCGGTCGGTCATTTTTTCCCATTCGCCGATATAGGTCAACACGCTGTTTTTGCATTCGGCATTGAAGTTGGCGATACCGTAGCGTTCGATGTCGGGTTTACCGGCAAAGCCCAGCTTTTTTTCGACTTCTATTTCGACGGGGAGGCCGTGGGTATCCCAGCCGCCACGGGCACCGATGACGTATTGGCCACACATGCGGTGGTAGCGGATGATGATGTCTTTGGAAACGCGGGCTTCGACGTGGTGCACACCGGGTTTGCCGTTGGCGGTCGGTGGCCCTTCATAAAAAATAAATGGCTTGGCGTGATCGCCGTGCGCAAGGGCGTGGCGCTTGATGTCGTTCACGCGCCAAAACTCGCCGATGCGATCTTCGAGTGCGACAAACGACGCACGCGTGTCAACTGCACGAAATGTCATACAATTCCCCTTTTGGTGTGTCAAAAAAGTGACACAAAAACCCCCGCCCCAAACAGGGACGAGGTGCAGTGACCCCGCGGTACCACCCTGATTGCCACATACGCGTGGCCACTTTGTGAGCGCGAACACGCTCTGCCCCGGTGACGGAGGGCACCCGGTCGGCTTACACACAGCGTCGGCTGCTTGGGCCTCCTGCTCAGAAGGGATACCGGTCAGTGTCGTTGATGCGCCTCTCACCAATTGCGCATTCGCTGATCAAACGGATAACTGCCGACGTGTCTTCGTCATTGCTTGTGCGCATTATACCGTATTTTTTGTAAAGTTGAAATAGGAAGTGCTTGTGAAACGATGATGAGCAAGCAGGGTCAACAGACACAAAAATACGTTTTGCTCTATTATTGTTTGGTGTGCTATACTGTCGTTATGTTTTCGTATTCATTGAGATACATGGAGTATAATCATGGCCAAAGAAACCAAAGGTAAGTCAAAGACAGACGTGACGTCACGTGACAAAAGTGGTCGTGCCACCGTGCACACTTGTGTCAACTGCAACGAACGCATCATGAACGACCGTGAAATGATTGTGTTGATGGATGATCGCCGTCGCAACAAGACGTACCACCACCGCACATGTCACCAAAAGACCTTGGGTTAATCCCAATTGGTCACGGAACGTCGGAGCTTTCTAATCGAAAGCTCCGACGTTTTTGTTTTAGGGAATGTTATTTTTGGAGTTGGGCAAACAACGTATCATCTGCGGCGGCGATACCAAGCCCTTGGGCCACACCAGTGAAGGGGTCCATTTCGACCATGGCGGCACTGCCAAAGCGTTGCGTCAGCATGCGCACAAACGCCGGGATGCGCGATGACCCGCCGGTGCGGAGCACCACGTTGATGTCGTTGTGGGTCAATTGGGCGGCGCTGATCGCACGGTCGACACAGGCAGCCACGGCACGGATGTCGGGGCCAATCAACCGCTCAAAATCCCAACGCTCGATAGGTTGCTCGATAGCAATCCCCGGTACATGCAGCGACACATTTGTGTTGTCTTCGCTACTCAAGCGTACTTTTGCTTGTTCGACGGCTTCAAAGAGCGGTAACCCATAGTTTTGATTGACCAATACCTTCAGTTGAGCGACTAAATCAGGTTGGGTACTGGTATGGAGCAAATCTTCGATCATCGGCATATATTTGGGGTGGGATAACTCAAATATACTTTGCCATTCGCTGAGGCGGTCAGAAATTGCCGCGGGGAATGGCATGCGTTGGCTACCGATTTTTGATTCGACGCCAAAGTGCGAAAGTAATTTGCCCATCATAATGCGTTGATCCATCACGTCGCCGCCAACAGGCACACCGTCATTGCTGAGGACACGACTTCCGCCACGGCCATCGGTTGCAATAATCGTGACGTCGAGGGTACCACCACCAAAGTCAAACACCAAAGCGCGTTGGTTGGCAGCGGCGGTGCGGGCATAGGCCACCGCGGCGGCATTGGGTTCGGGCAAAAAGGCGAATTGTGGTAAGGCGGCGAGTTGGCAGGCTTCGCGCATGCGGTCGATGGCGATTAGGTCATGATCGGGGTTGTGGGAGTAGTGGACCGGGCGCCCGATGACCATGCGGGTGACTTTATTGCCAAGGATGACTTCGATGCGGTCGACGATCATGCGCAGTACGATAGCGATGAGTTCTTCGATGCGGTAGGGCGTGCCAAAGACGTTGGTATCGACGAAGGCACTATCGCGCAGATGGGATTTGAGTGATTGAAACAAGCGTCCAGGAATGTTTTGATCGATTAGGGCGCCTATGCTTTGGAATATAATTGCCCCGTTGCCATCGAGTAATTCAGTTTTGCCGAAATCTTGCCAGGCGTATTCGATGGTGCGGCCCACATTGGCATGGGTGAAACGGTTGATGGCTTCGCGACCGATGAAACGCTCTCCGGGTTCGGGATTGCGGTCAGTGCCGCCCCTGGCAATGAACAACGTTGTACGCATGACAAGGGGATTGGCGCTAAATGGGTCGAGTGGCAACAAGGTAACGGACGAACCGTCATAAATTGCTACACTAGAGTTAGTAGTTCCGAAGTCTAATCCGACATACATAGTGAAGGAGCCTCTCATGTCGAATCAATCCCAAGTGGCATTGGCGTTGTTGCGAGCGCATGCGGTGTTATTGCGCCCCCACGAGCCATTTACCTTTGCATCAGGGATTAAGTCGCCGATTTACTGTGACAATCGCTTGTTAATTGGTGATGTGGCCACGCGGCAAATTATCAGCGATGCCTTTGCAGCTCTTGTTTCTGATTGCGATGTCGTGGCTGGTACCGCCACCGCAGGTATCCCCTGGGCGGCATGGGTGGCAGAGCGGGCTGAACGCCCGATGGCCTATGTGCGGAGTGGTGCCAAAACACACGGTCGTGGACGCCAAGTCGAGGGCGCCGACATCAAAGGCAAACGCGTGATGTTACTCGAAGATACCGTGTCGACGGGCGAAAGCGCCGTCACGGCAATCGAGGCATTATACACCGAAGGGGCGAGTGCTGTGACTTGTGCGTGTATCTTTACCTATGGTTGGCAAGCCACATTTGACCGGTTTGTGGCGGCCAACGCCCCCTTGACTCCGTTGACGTGGTTAACACCATTGCTCGAGGTCGCGGTGGCTGAACGGTTCATCAAAGGTGACGATCGTGCCTTGGTGGAATCGTGGTCGGCCAATCCACAAGGATGGCTTGCGTAGCTGAATCTTGATTGTCGATATGTTCATTGCTGTGAGTGCATCAAATGCGCCGGTTTGGGTTGCAAGCAAAGTTTATTGGTGTGCTATAATTATCGGCGCATAATGGCAAATCATGGGAGTCTGGCATGACAATAATTGACCCCGCTGTCCAGTCATCAACGTATGATTCGCATACTCCAATCATCAACGATTTTACGATCGTGGTGGCGACCGAAAATGGTTCGGGGAGTCAGACAGCCAACAACGCCCTCATTCGTGCCATTTTCAAAATGGGTATTCCGGTGAGCGGCAAAAACTTGTTCCCTTCGAATATCCAAGGCTTACCAACGTGGTACGCCATCCGGGTGAGTAAGCTTGGGTATACGGCCCGACGTGAACATTCTGAAATTTTGATTGCCTTTAATCCCCGGACGTCTGACGAAGATTTAGCCAAACTCCCTAGTGGCGGCGTCTGTATCCACCCTGCAGATCTCAAATTCACCACCCCACGGAGTGATGTGGTTTCGTACCCGGTACCGGTCAAAGAATTCCTCAAAGAACTCAACCCACCCCAGAGCCTGCGTGATTACATCATCAATATGGCCTATGTGGGTGTATTGACCGAGTTGTTGGGGATTGATCGTGGTCAAATCGAAGAAGCGCTCATGCACCACTTTAATGGTAAGCGCAAAGCGGTTGACATGAATTTGGGCATGGTTGATTTGGCGATGAACTATGTGCGCGCCAATTTGCCCAAGCAGGACCCCTTCCGGGTGGCGGCTATGGACGCAACGGGCGGCCAAATTTTAATCGACGGCAATACGGCAGCGGGAATTGGCGCAGTAGTTGCTGGTGTGTCTGTGGTGGCATGGTACCCAATTACCCCTTCTACAAGCTTGGTCGATGCGATTTCTGATTATGCACCCAAGCTCCGCCCTGCCGAAGATGGCAAAGTCAACTATGCCATCATCCAAGCCGAAGACGAACTCGCTGCAGCCGGGATTATCGTGGGTGCCGGTTGGGCAGGTAGCCGTGCAATGACGGCAACTTCTGGCCCTGGACTTTCGCTAATGAACGAATTCGGTGGTTTGGCGTATTTCGCAGAAGTCCCGATTGTGATTTGGGATATTATGCGGATGGGGCCATCGACTGGGTTGCCGACCCGTGTCTCGCAGGGTGATATTTTGTCGGCCTACTATTTGGGGCATGGCGATAGTCGACACGTGTGTTTGTTGCCGGGGTCGATGCAAGAATGCTTCGATTTCGCGAGCGTGGCCTTTGATTTGGCCGAGCAATTGCAAACACCGGTATTGGTATTGAGCGACCTCGATTTGGGGATGAACAATTGGATGACGAAGCCATTTGACTACCCCACGCAGCCACTCCAACGCGGGAAAGTATTACACACCGAATCATTTGAAACGTTTTTGGCGGAACATAACAATCAATGGGGGCGATACCGCGATGTTGATGGTGATGGCATCCCCTACCGCACCATCCCCGGCAATCAACACCCCCGCGCTGCCTGGCTTGGTCGCGGCACCGGGCACAACGAAAGTGCAATGTATAGCGAGCGCAATGATGACTGGAAGCGCAACATGGACCGCTTGTCGCAAAAACATGAAACTGCCCGAGCGCTCGTTCCCGCACCGATTGTTGACGTCAAGACCGGTGCATCGGTAGGGATTATCGCCTATGGTTCGAGCTATGATGCCGTGCGGGAAGCACGTGATTATCTGCGGAACCACGGTGTCGATAGTAGCTCCTTGCGTCTGCGGGCATTGCCGTTTAACGATGATGTGACCAAGTTTGTCGCAGATCATGATGAAGTCTATGTGGTGGAATTGAACCAAGATAGCCAGATGCTGCAATTACTGTGTAGTCATGTGCCAGCCTTGGCAGGCAAACTGCGTGCCGTCAATTTGTGTGACGGGTTGCCGTTGACTGCCGAATTTGTGACCAATCGTATCCTTCAGCACCGTGGCGTCGTACGCTAATAAACGAGGTACTCTAATGACAGCTGTAACGAATCGTCCAACTAATCGTATCGGACTTACCAGCCAAGACTACCAAGGTGGCACGACCACGTTGTGCGCCGGTTGTGGTCATAATTCGGTCACAAGCCAAATCATCGCTGCCTGTTACGATTTGTCGCTTGACCCGCGCCAAGTGGTCAAAATGAGCGGCATCGGGTGCTCGAGCAAGACTCCTGCATATTTCCTCGGGCGCTCGTTTGGTTTTAACACGCTCCACGGTCGAATGCCGTCGGTAACCACCGGCGTGACCTTAGCAAACCGTACCTTGTTGCCCATTGGTATTAGTGGTGATGGTGACACGGGGAGCATCGGTTTTGGGCAATTCAAACACATGATGCGACGCAATGTATCGATGGTTTATATCGTCGAAAACAATGGCGTTTATGGGTTGACCAAAGGCCAACATTCAGCCACCGCTGATATCGGTCAAGACCTCAAGTACGCTGGGATTAATGAATTACCGCCTATTGATATTTGTGCTGAAGCCTTGGCAGCTGATTGTGGCTTTGTAGCCCGTTCATTTGCCGGTGACGCCAAACAGGTGCGTGAATTGCTCAAGGCGGCCTTGTGCTACGAAGGCACGGCAGTGATTGACATTATCAGTCCCTGTGTGACCTTTAATAACCAAGATGCTTCGACCAAAAGCTATACCTATGGCAAAGAGCACGAAGAGCGTATCCAAGATATTACCTTCATCCCAAGCTATAGCGAAGTCCAAGTCGACTACGAACCAGGGACAGAACAAATGGTTCGGTTGCATGATGGTCCGATGATTAAGTTGCGCAAATTGGCCCGTGATTATGACGCAACCGATCGTTGGCAGGCCATGAAGTTGATGGAAGAAGCTCGTACGGCGAATGAATTCGTCACCGGTTTGATTTATATCAACGAAGCCCGTGCGACGTTGCCCCAAATGATGAACCTCAGCGATACTCCATTGGCATATACGGAAGAAGCACTCCTGCGCCCGAGCCGCGATGCCTTTGCAAGTGTCATGTCAGAATTCTAATTTTGAGTCGTGGTGTGCATGCGCTGGCAATGTGTCGGCGCATGCTTTTTTATGGAGTAACGCATGAGCTTGATTTATCATCTTGTGACGACGACGCGCTGGCACCAATGGCCGAGTGACCAACCCTATTTGCCGGCAGAATACGCCATTGATGGCTTTGTGCATTGTACGGCTGGCGATGAATTAATGATTGCGGTGGCTAATCGGTTTTATCAACACGTGCCGGGGGATTATTTGTTGTTGGTGATTGACACTGAATACTTGACCAGCCTACTCAAATGGGAAGCGCCCAGCCCGGGGGATACGTTGGCAGCACGCTTCCCGCATATTTATGGGCCAATTAACCGCGATGCGGTAGTGGCAACCAAATCAATCCTTCGTGGCAACGATGGCCGATTTTTGACCATTGTGTAATTTGAAAAAGGTTGTATACGTGGGTTTTCTGCAGCGGATTTCTGCATGCTATCCCATGCGGGATAGTATAATTATCACGGTGTACATATTTTATTTAAAATAATTAATTACAAACTATGAAGAATAGTACTACATTTGAGTTGACAATAAAAATAATGAATGCTAGTATGGCAAGTAAGAATCAGCAGGATTACGTCAATGCCACCACGTTATGCGCAAAAATACGGACCAATCCAGCGGCGGCGTAATGGATTTACGCCGCCGTCAAGTCCCATGCCGCAAGCGACTCCCGTGCGCGAAACGCGGGTAGTTGGTGGTGGGATAACAGGGTGGCTGACGCGGACATATGACCACGCGAGCAGTAATGACATCCGCGGGGTGGTAATCATAGCGGTGGTATTGGTATTGCTGGCAGTATTTGTCCCCTATTTGTTACCAAACAGTGAGCCGACGGTGAGCACGGGTGTGACGTTGCAAGGCGTGGGGATGAGTGGCTTGACGCGGAACATGTTGACGGAGCGCATCAGTAAACGGTACGAAACATTTCTGAATGAGCCGGTCACGTTAGTATATGGCGACAAAATATGGCATCCGAGTGCACCTGATTTAGGGATTTCGATCGATATTCGTCAGACCAGCAACGAATTATTGGGGATGAGTACCGGGCGTGGTTTGGGGATCTTGTTCCACACAACCTGGTTGCGTTGGCAAGGGATATTAGATGTCGGCCCACATGTTGTGGTGAACGCCGCAAAACTACAGAATTATTTGGTGCAAATTACCAAAGAAATTGATCAACCGGTCCAAGGATCTGACATTGTGATTGATGGCCAGACGGGAGCCGTGCAAGCAATTCCTGCGCAAATGGGGCATCAACTGTTAGTTGAGCAGACGATGGTTGAAATCTTGAATACAATCCGCACCGCGCAACCGCTGACGGTGACGGTACGTACCAATGTCCTAGCGCCAAGCACGGATGATAAAACATTGGCACTGAGTGTGAATAATGCCAAACAGTTTTTGAGTGCACCGATCGCGATTCGGTATGGGAAACAAAATTGGGTTTGGCAACGGGATGATTTGATACGGTTCATTGCAACAAACAAAACTGCGCGAGGTATAGAGGTGATTCCGGACGTACATGCGATTGCAACAGAAGTTGATCGAATGGCGCAATATATTGATACCGGGAGCGTTGAAGCGCGGGTAACGGTGGGTGACGGTCGTGCGACCATAGTCCAACCAAGTCGTCATGGTGTACGCCTTGATCGGGCTGCGGCGGTCCAAAAAATCAGTGATGCCTTTTTTAAGACGGATCGTGTCGTTGAATTGCCGACAGTGGAAGTTTTGCCACAGTTGAGCGCCAGCCAAATCGAAGCATTGCGTTTTGGGGATGTGTTGAGCACCGGCAGGAGCAGTTTTGTGGGATCGGCCAAATACCGGATAACCAATATCGTGGCGGGTGCCAAACATATCAATGGTGTGTTAATTGCCCCTGGCGCGACGTTTTCGTTTAATACTGAAGTAGGTGAGATAAACGAGGCGAACGGATTTGTCAAAGGATATGCGGTGGTCGGCAAACGGACCCAATTGGAATGGGGTGGAGGGGTTTGTCAGGTATCGACATCGTTGTTTCGGGCGGCGTTTTATGCGGGGATGCCATTTACCGAATGGCATCCGCATCCGTTTTATATTAAATGGTATGACGATTATGCCTACCCTGATGTCGCTGGACCGGGGCTTGATGCAGCGATATACACGGGTGAGCTCGATTTGCGATTTGTCAACGATACGGCTCATTGGGTGATGATTGATACGACCGTAGATACAGAGAAGCAAATTCTCGACATTACGTTGCGAGGGACAGCGACCGATCGAGCGGTACGCGTCGTCGGTCCCAAAATCACCAATACCATCCCTGCCCCCAAAGATCCGGTGTATGTTGATGATCCGACGATTGCAACAGGCATAACCAAACAGTCAGACAAAGCCAAAGATGGCATCAGCGTTGTCGCGTATCGCATTATTACGGTCCACGGGAAAGACCTACCGGGTGAAGAATTTGCGAGTAATTTTGCACCGTGGCCGAATATCTTTTTACGAGGGACTGGCCCTGCCATCAAGCCATGACCAATCAACCATTTATGGCGGCAGTGCACTATACGCCGGCGTGCCAAAAACGACATGGTTGGCAAGAAATTGATTGGGCAGTGGTGCGCGAACACTTTGGTCAATTGGCCGAATTGGGGGTACGTCGTGTGGTATTGCGGCCGCCATGGGGGCAATTGCAGCCGCGTGCGCCGCGAATTGATCGTATCAGTATGGCCAACCTCGAGCGCTGTCTTGATGTCGCACAATCTGCCAAACTCACGGCAATGATATCGCTCCTGGGGGTGACGGCATGGGGAGCCTTTACGTTGCCTGAATGGCACAACAGCCCCGATGTCATCGGCTGGCTGCAAGGGCGCACCACACAGCCAATAGCCTCGCAAGGGGCACCGGTGATGATTGATGGGCGCTGGGAGCGCCTGCATATTGCCGATCCATTTTCGACCGAAGCGTATCAACAGGCGCATCAGTTGTTGATTCAGACGGTGATGGGGTATTTTGCAAGCCATAGTGCGGTAAGCCATTGGATTCTCGCAGAAGGTTGGAGTAATATCGCCCCAACCACCGCCGTCATTGCGCACGCATGGATGCACAAACTGGTTACCCATGCCCGGGCAGTGGCGCCACGGGCGACTCTGGTTGGTATGGTCGATGGTCCAGTGTTGCTCGGGCAACATGGGATTTCATTGGCGTTATTGGCAGAAAATTTTGATGCATTGGTCGTTGATAGCGCGCTGCCGTCACTTGGGCAACGGATGAAGCGAAGGTTGAGTGCGCCGGCGCTTTTTTTGCACAATGTGGTTGCGGGGCTGACGCACCGTCCCGTGTACCCATGGCTGGCACCGACATTGCTGAGCACTACGGTGTCGAATTGGCAACAGATTGCGTGGCAACAACAAATACTTGATATCCCTGCACTCAGTGATGAGGATGATGGGAAGTATCACGAAGCGGTGTTGGCACAATTGCACCAAGCCGGTGCCCCAGGCGTGATAATGCCGATGCCATTTGCGATGCCGCATGGGAATACTGATATTTCATTGCCGTGGTTGCGCCATGCGCAATCGCTCATCGATGCACGGGGCAATCTAACCGGCGGCGGTCAGGCGTTACAGCAGATGTTACAGAAGTCCCCAATGATCGTACCATGTAGGTATGCGATTGATCGTGAGCGGTATGATTACCATCCGGTGCAAGAATTACAACGCTTGTGGCAGGAATAAAATCGGAAAATAAGTGGTGTGACAAAGTCTTTCCGTTGCGACTCGATTGGTTTGTTATAATACGCAGAATGCAGCGAGGGGCCAATGGATACCGCAGAAATGTATGAACGGGGCGTTGCTGACGCACATCGAGGTGAAGCAAACCCAACGTTTTATCATCAATACGAACCATACCGGCGTGCATACGATCAAACACGCTTGCATATGCGTAAGACGGGCACCATGCACATTGTTGATGTACCGCGAGTTGGGTTGAATTTGCTGCTTGTGGTGGCGATGGTCGTTATTGCAATAGGAGTCTATTATTTCACTACAAAGGGTGTTTTTGTGGCGACAAAAATCAAACCAACGGTGGTGATATTGCCCACCCTACCGGCCGCACAGCAGTTGTCATATGCTACCAACACGCCGTTACCTGCCACACCTGAGCCACTGGCACTCAAAAAAGGCGCGTATGCGGTGATTCAAAATACCAATGTCAATCCATTGCGGGTGCGGATATCGCCCTCGACGAATGCCAAAGTAGCGGCTTACATGCGCGACAATGAAGCAGTGCAGGTGCTTGAGGGACCGATTTTGGCAGATGGATTTGTCTGGTGGCAGATTTCGGGAGTATCAGGCACGGGTTGGAGTGCTGAACACAACAACAAAGGGGTTGTCTGGATAATTCCAGTTCCATAATTTTTAGTACAAAAGGCTAGCATCACAATGAGTACCGCACCGATTGTCGATCCAAAGATTGGTCAGCGCATCGCACAAATCTTGTTTATTACCCAGAGTCTGGGGTCGGCAGCGTTGATTTCGAACGCTACCGTGAATCCCATTATTGGCTCCAAACTGGGCGGGGGTGATGTACTCGCCGGTGTGCCAGGCACATTGCTACTTATAGGTGCCGCAGTTGCTTCATACCCGGCGGGCATGTTGATGCAGCGGGTTGGGCGCCGGCCCGGGTTGGCCTTGGGCTTTCTTGTGGGGAGTTTGGGGATGGGTATTGGTGGCTATGCGATTATCGCCCAATCATTTACCATCTTCCTGCTGGGTTTGTTGTTGATTGGGGCCGCACGAGGCGCCGTCGACCAGAGTCGCTATGCCGCCGCAGATGCCAATTTGCCCGAAAACCGCGCCCGTGCAATCAGTACCGTGGTGTTTGCCGGGACGGTGGGGGCGGTGGGTGGTCCGTTGTTGGTGGCACCATTGGGGAATCTGGTCAAATCATTGTTTGGCTTTGAGGTGCTGGCTGGGCCGATGATCGGTGGTGCGGCGCTTTTTTTGATAGCAGGAATTTTGATTACCGCATTCCTGCGCCCCGATCCTCGTGACGTCGGTCGGATTATCACCGAAGCGCTCAAGCGTGACGATGATCCACCGGTCGCTAAGGCACGCCCATTGGGGGTGATTGCCCGCTTACCAGGGGTGCAGTTGGCGGCGCTGTCTATGTTGATTGGGCAGGCTATCATGGTGCTGGTGATGACGGTGACGTCGTTGCACATGAATCACAATCATCACACCTTGGCCGATATTTCGTTGGTCATTATGGCCCATACGTTGGGTATGTATGGGTTGTCGTTTGTGACCGGTACGATTGCTGATCGCTTTGGGCGGCCGGCAGTGGTGAGCATTGGGGCGTTGATTTTAATTGCAGGATGTGTGGTAGCACCGTTGTCCGTGGACGTGTTGCCGTTGGCGATTGGGTTATTTTTGGTGGGCTTAGGTTGGAATATGTGCTATATCGGTGGTTCATCGTTGTTGGCCGACAATCTGGCGCCCAACGAACGTGGACGTTACCAAGGGGCAGTTGAATTGACCGTCAATCTTTCTTCGGCGGCGAGCAGTCTCAGCAGTGGGTTTATTATTGCCGGCCTAGGCTTTACCACCTTGTGTATCATTGCCAGTGTGTTGACGTGTGCGCCGTTGGTGATGGCGCTGTTGCAACGCGTCCGTGCGACACCTTTCGTACGTCCGGCCTAATTTAGTGCGCTACGGGTTGCTGTGTGTGGTGGTGTGGTTGTTGGTGGGGTGTGGCAGCACGCCACCAGTAGCCATGCCATTTGGCGCAGTTTTTTTACAAAAAAACAATACTGTAGTGCGATTAGCCGCGGTGATTATTGATCAAAAACCTGACCCGCAGCTGGGTGAATATGTGATTATTACGCCAGAAAATCTCCCACAGTTTGCGCCCGAACGTATGGCGGTGATGCTAACCGACAGCCAATATGCGGCAATACCGTGGCGGGATGATAATGGCGTGCGCTATGCGCCCATCATCATTGAAGGCACGGTACAGATGCAGACGGGGCAACGGCAATTGATTGAAGTCAGTGATATTGACACTACAATGCGGGAACAGACTGTGGCAAACCTCGATCGTAATCGCATTGTGCGGGTGATTGGGTTGTTGAATACGCATCCTAATGGGATCTATTTGCATGATCGAACAGATCCAGCCCAGAGTCGGGCCTTCCGGCCAGCGTGGCGTGACAACGCCATACCGCTGCGGTTAGCAGAAGGGGCACCGTTGTTGGTGGAGGCGGTGCGAGTTGATGACGAGTTGATTCCACTGGTGATTGCCCCGGTGGTTAATTAAGCCCCAAAGCCCCGAGACCACACACGCGGTCTCGGGGCTTTGGGGGTGTCGTTACGCCACAAATCAGATAATGGCTTTTTCGCTGTCGCGATCAAAGACGTGGAGCTTGGACATGTCGACCACGAGATCAATGCCTTTGCCAATGGTGGCACTGGTGCGGGGGTCGAGGCGGCTGACTATTTCTTTGCCGCCGTTTTCGACGAAGGCATAGACTTCGCTGCCGAGGGGTTCGCGCACGGTGACGTTGGCCTGCATGACGGCATTTTCTTCGACGCCACGGGGGACGTAGTGGGCGTCGTGGATGTTTTCGGGGCGGATGCCGAAGTAGACTTGCTTGCCGACATAGCCATCAAGTTTGGCGGCATGGGAGGCAGGCACTGGTAAGTTGAAGGGGCCCACGTCGACGACGAGGCCACCAGTGCCACGTCCGACGGTGGCTTCGAAGAAGTTCATTGACGGTGAACCAATGAAGCCGGCCACGAACATGTTGGCGGGATTGTCGTACAAATTCTGGGGGGTGTCGAGTTGTTGCAACACGCCATCCTTCATGACGGCGATGCGGGTACCCATCGTCATGGCTTCGGTCTGGTCGTGGGTCACATAGATGAAGGTGGTCTTGAGGCGTTGGTGCAACTTCGAAATTTCGGCGCGGGTTTGCACGCGCAATTTGGCATCGAGGTTGGACAATGGCTCGTCCATCAAGAAGACGGCTGGGTTACGCACAATGGCGCGACCCAAGGCGACACGTTGGCGTTGACCACCCGAAAGGGCCTTGGGTTTGCGGTCGAGCAAATGCCCGATGGCCAGCATTTCGGCTGACTCTTTGACGCGGCGGTCGATTTCGTCTTTGGGGGTTTTGCGCAACTTGAGACCAAAGGCCATGTTGTCATAGACCGACATGTGGGGGTAGAGCGCATAGCTCTGGAAGACCATGGCGATGTCGCGGTCTTTGGGAGGGACGTCGGTGACATTGCGGTCGCCGATGTAGATGCCACCCTCGGTGATTTCTTCGAGGCCGGCCAAGCAGCGCAAAGCGGTGGTTTTGCCACAACCTGAAGGACCGACCAACACGAGGAATTCTTGGTCATTGATTTCGATGTTGAGGTCTTTGAGGGCCGAAAAGTCGCCGAAGCGCTTCCACACGTGATCGAACTTAATACCTGCCATGATGCGTTACCTCCATTGGTAAAAAATAAATCAATCATTTGTCAGGTGACAAATGCGCAATAGCCGGAGGGGGAACCAAGCCCGTACTACCGCGTACGAGGAGCGTGGGGGCGAGGGACAGGGTGGACTCGGCGGGGTTGGTGTGACCAATCTGCGCGACCAAGAGCTGAACGGCTGCTAGCCCAATCGCAACGCGTGGTTGACGGATGGTGGTGAGCGGTGGTTGCAAGTAGGCTGCTGGCGGTAAATCGTCGAAGCCAATTAGGGATACATCGCGCCCCACAACCAATCCGGCATCGCGAGCTGCGCGCATCGCACCATAGGCCAATTCATCGCTAGCGGCAATCACGGCGGTGGGTGGCTCTGGTAGTGCCAGTAACTCATCCATGGCCGCTTCGCCATCGGCTTCCCGGCGTCCACCGGCCACAATCCCACCATCGAGTAATTCGAGCTGGGCATCGGCCAAGGCAGCCAAAAAACCGTCGACGTACCAATCACTGGCGGCCAAGGCGAAATCGGGGGCAATCAAGGCAATCCGGCGATGACCGAGGCCTACCAAATGTGCCACTGCCAGATCCATGCCCAAGCTGATATCGCTGGTTACCCAGGTATCCCCTTGGGGTCCGATACTCACACAGGCGATTTCGGCGTGGTGTAATGCCGTCAGGCGGGGGTCTTCGGGCTGGGGGTCACAGACGATGATGCCATCGACTTGGCCACTGCGGGCCACGGCAACACAACTTTTGGCGATGTCATCACTCATGGGTATCAGCAATAATGCCAAGCCTTGCAGTGAGGCTGCCTGGGCCATGCCTGCCAAAATCTCGGCGGTGGCGGGATCGGCCAGCCGATCATAACCACTTGCCATCGAAACACCCAACGTATGACTGCGTCCGCGCAAGGCACGAGCGGCATGGCGTGGCTGGTAATCGAGGGCTGCCACTGATTCCATTACCCGCGCCCGGGTTTCGGCGGGAATCGAGCCGAGGCCGTTTAATACGTACGAAACAGTGGCGGTTGAAACGCTGGCATGGGTTGCTACTTGACGTATCGTGACCATGTGTTTCGTCTGCTTTAGTGGGGGAGTTAAACGGTTAACTAAATAATACGCAGAGACGGCGGATTTGTCAAGTGGTAGTGAGATTGCGTATATAATAGGTCATTACCCACTCAAAGGAGTCAATAGATGTCAAACGTGATTGATTTGCGGAGCGATACCGTGACGATGCCGTCACCAGCTATGCGCCAAGCGATTTTTGATGCAGCCCTCGGTGATGATGTCTACGGCGATGATCCTACCGTTAATGCCCTCGAAAAACTCGCCGCCGCCAAAGTAGGCAAAGAAGCTGCCTTGCTGGTCACGAGCGGCACGATGGGAAATTTTTGTGCGGTGTTGGCGCATTGTGGTCGCGGTGATGAGGTCATTGTCGGCGACAAATGCCATATCTACAATCACGAAGCCGGTGGGGCATCGGTGCTCGGTGGTGTCGCCTATCATACAGTCGTAAATACGGATACCGGTGAACTGCCGTTGGCGGCGATTGCTGGCGCCATCCGTGACCGCGAAAATTCCCATGCGGCCATGACCCGCCTCGTCTGCCTCGAAAACACCCATGGTGGCTGTGGCGGCATCGTGGTTGCCACCAGTTATATGGCAGAAGTTAAAAAATTAGCCCATGCCAACGACCTCAAGGTACACCTCGATGGTGCGCGGGTCTTTAATGCGGCTGTGGCCTTGGGTGTCGATATCAAAGAAATCACGCAACATGTCGACAGCGTGCAGTTTTGTATGTCAAAAGGCTTGTCTGCGCCGATTGGTTCGATTTTGGCGGGCGATGCTGATTTGATTCGCAAAGCACGCCGGTTGCGCAAAATGTTGGGCGGTGGTATGCGCCAAGCCGGGATTATCGCCGCGGCGGGAATTATCGCCATCACCGAAATGGTCGATCGCTTGGCGGAAGACCATGTCAATGCCCGTATCCTGGCGACAGGCCTTGCCACCATCCCGGGTATCACTGTCGATATGCACAAAGTCCAAACCGATATGGTCATCTTGACGATTACCGATGGCCGCGATTTGGGCATGCTGATTGGTCAACTGAAAGACAATGGGATTTTGGTAGGGGGCTTCGGGCCAAACAGCATCCGTGCCGTGACCCACTACGGGATTGACAGCAATCATATCGAAGCGACGTTAGAGACATTCCGCACCTTGATGAGTCAACCAGCGAGTGGTGGCAGTCACGCCGTAGAAGGTGCCTATCGCTAAGCGAGCGTTTTATCCCCACTCCACGATACGTCGTGGAGTGGGGATTTGTATTTGTAAATACCTTATCGAATGAAAAATCAGATATGTACTGTTTTATTGGGTGAGCCCGCGGCCGACCATTTCGAGGGCGGCGTCGTCGTTGGGTGGGTGGGTCAGGCCGGCACGCGCATCACGGAAGAAGCGCTCGAGGGGCAAGTCGCGGGTAATCCCAAAGCCTCCTGCGGCCCGCAAGGCGTGATCGGTGGCAATGACCGCTGCATTGGTAGCGGCGTATTTGGCGGCAGCGACACGTGGTCCGAGGGACATGCGAGCCGACGGATCGTTGCTCCAGGTGGCGGCCACGTCGTGGAGCAATGCACGGGCAGCTTGCAATGGAATGCTTGCTTCGCCAATCCGCCGTTGGATTGACGGTAAGGTAGCAATTGGTTTGCCCAAAGCAGTGGGGATGCGGGTTTTGGCGTAATGCACCACTGTATCAAGCGCCGCTTGGCCGATGCCCAAATAAACGGCTGCCAATGTTAATGCAAACCATGCCATCCCCGTCGGAGGCTCAACCGGGGAAGGGCTGCCGAGGGCTTTGCGATCGATGACCCAGGCATCTGTGACGGCGACATTGTGGAAGACGACATCACCGCTCCCGCTGCTCCGCAGTGCCAAAGCGTCGGCCCACGTATCGATGATGGTCATTCCAGGGCTCCCGCCCCGCACAATCGCATTGGCCGTGCCGCCGTTGGGCATCGCGGTGCTCACGGGCAAGGCAACGGCGGTAATCAAATACGTGAGAGCGGGAGCCATGCTGACAAACAATTTGTGCCCGTTGATACGCCATTGGGTGCCATCCCACGTAGCGGTCGTATTGGGGAGCCCGCCGCGTGACGGACTACCGAGTTCTTTTTCGCTGGCGACGGCATTCACCAATGCCCCGTTTTGGACGATGTCGTGACAGATGGTGGCAAAAATATCTGTGGGATAATTGCGCATTTCGCCTATTCGCCCGATGACGTGGATGGTCATATCGATGGCCATTGCGGTCGAGCCACATCCTTTGGCGAGCTCTTCTTGGCATAGCACCATGTCAAAAAGCGAAGCACCACGACCACCAAATTCACGGGGCACGACGAACCCTAAATAGCCTGATTGGTGAAGGAGTTGATAAAACGGTGCGGGGAAAGTACCAGTGCGGTCATAGGAGTCGGCTTGCGGGGCAATCTGGGCAGCGACTTCTTTGGCGATGGCAACCATTTCTTGTTGGGCGGCAGTACGTGCTGGCATAACTCGCTCGATTTTCGTTCAAAACGGATGTGGGTGCGATAAACGACATACAGTTTGGTATACTACTCTGCAGTGACAAAAAGCGTTGGATTGTTGGATGGGAGGGAGATTGTTACCATGTCTAGTGTATATCAACATTTAACCAATGAATATTACGTCGGGAATATTCGAATTTCACCCAATATTGTCTTGGCACCGATGGTAGGCGTGACGGACAGTGTGTTTCGGCGTACGATATTGAGCCTTGGGGGGTGTGGCTTGGTATCGAGTGAAATGACCAATGCAGCCAGTGTCAGCCCGCGGGCACGTTCACGCCACAATCAACTTGAGTTTATGCCCGAAGAACGGCCGATAACGATGCAACTCAGTGGCAACGACCCTGATTTGGTGGCAAGTGCTGCCAAAACAGTCGAAGAACTGGGCGCCGACATTCTTGATATCAACTGTGGTTGCCCGTCGCCCAAAGTGACCGGTGGTGGCCACGGATCGGCGCTGCTCAAAGATTTGGTCAAAATGGAAGCGTTGATCAAAGCGGTGATTGCCGCGGTACAAATCCCTGTTACCCTCAAATATCGAGCCGGCTGGGATGATAATTCGCTCAACTACCTTGATACTGCCCGGATGGCTGAAGCCGCTGGAATCAAGGCATTGTCATTGCATCCGCGTACGCGCGCACAACTGTATACTGGCACTGCCGATTGGAGTCGTGTCCGTGAAGTGCGTGAGGTGGTCAAAATCCCCGTGCTTGGCTCGGGTGATGTCAAAGATGCCGCCGAAGCGCTGCGCCGCCTCGAAGTCTATAATGCGAGCGGGATTATGATTGGGCGCGGCGCCATGGAAAATCCGTGGATTTTCATGCAAATTGCGCAATTGCGTCGTGGCGAAGCGATGTTTGATCCGCAACCCAGCGATAAATGTGAGTTTATGTTGCGTTACCTCGATATGATGATCGAAGATGCCGGTGAACGGATGGCCCTCAACAAAATCAAACAATTAATTGGCCAATTCGGTGTGGAATTGCCATACTCGGCCAAATTACGCGAAACAGTGCACCGTTCTGAAACGGTGGTCGTAGCGCGTAGCCATATCGAAGCCTTTTTTGAACCATATATGACCGTCCAGGCCTGATTTTTGCAACGAACAATGACGGTGACAAGGAGGTCACGATGCGCTATGGCGTAATTGGGGGTGGGGGCATGGGGAGTTATCATGCCCACAATATCACCCTGATACCCGGAGCCACTTTGGTAGCGTGTGCTGCCCCTGAGCTCAATGATGCCATTCGGGCAACGGCGCAACATGTCGGTGCGACCTGTTTTGCGAGTGCTATCGAAATCTGTGCGCGCACAGATATCGATGCCGTGGTGATTGCCACTCCCACAGACACCCATGCCCAAATAGCAGTGCTTGCGATGCAATCGGGCAAACATGTATTGGTCGAAAAACCCTTGGCACGTACATTGGCAGATGCCCAGCGGATGATTGATGCGGCCAAACAGTACGGTGTGAAGTTGCAGTGTGGCCAAGTGGTGCGCTACTTCCGTGAATATGCGACTGCCCACCAACTAATAACCCGTGGTGACATCGGCACCGTGGGGGTGGCTCGCACCTCGCGTTGTGGCGCCTATCCTGCGGCCAATACCTGGTTTGCCGACACGGCGCGCAGTGGCGGCGTGGCCCTCGATTTGTTGGTCCATGATCTCGACTGGTTGCGTTGGACATTTGGTGAAGTGACGCGGGTCTATGCCCGCGGGTTGATTGACCGCGCCATCCCCGACCGTGATACGGTGATGGTGATTCTGCGGTTTGCGAGTGGCGTGATTGGCTATGCCGAGGCCAACTGGTCATACCCAAACGGATTTCATACGTCGATCGAAGTGGCTGGCAGCAACGGAATTGTAGCGCATCGCAATGACGATGTCCTTGATATCAAATTGCGCCCACAAGCAGGGAGTAGTGCCCGGCTGGCACAAGACCTCTTGGCTCTCGAAGACCCCTATTTGGCGCAATTAAACGACTTTAACCAGTGGTGTGCGGGTGGTACGGCACCACGGAGTACGGCGAACGATGGCTACGAAGCGTTGCGCTTGAGTTTGGCAGTACTCGAGAGCGTCCATACTGGTCGCCCAGTGCTCCTGCAAGGAGATGCATCATGAACAACCCCGTATTGCGCGTCGGGATTGCTGGTGTGGCCCATGGCCACGCGCATAGTTATATCACCGAGACCCGTATGATTGCTGGCGCCACGGTGGCAGGCGTCTGGGATCCCGACGCAGGCCGGGCGCAAGTGTTTGGCACCCACTACCAAGTGCCGGTATTTACCACCCTTGATGGGTTGTTGCAGGCCTGCGATACCCTGATGATTGCCGCCGAAAACGCTAACCACCATGCGATTGCCATGGCCGCTGCGGCTGCGGGTAAACCCACCTTATGTGAAAAACCGCTGGCCACGACGGTTGCTGATGCGCACGCGATGGTGCAGGCGTTTGCCGCTGCCAAGGTGCAGTTAGGTACGGCCTTCCCGGTGCGCTATAGCCCGGCAGTGCGTCGCCTGCGCGATACCGTGCAGGGCGGGAGCCTCGGTCAGACGCTGATGGTGCGCGCGACCAATCGTGGTACCTACCCAGGTGGCTGGTTTGGTGATCCGCTGTTGGCCGGTGGGGGTGCAGTGATGGATCATACCGTGCATGTTACCGATTTGGTGCGCTGGATTTGGCAAACAGAAGTTGTCGAGGTGTATGCCGAAGTAGCCACACGGCTGCACGATATCCCCGTAGATGATTGTGGTTTGATGCTGTTGACCCTCGCAGATGGTATGGTGGTGAGCCTGGATGCCAGTTGGTCACGCCCCGCCGAGAGCTACCCCACCTGGGGTGATGTCACCATGGAAGTGACGGCCCAACACGGGATTGTCAATCTCGACGTGTTTGGCCCACGGGTTGAGCTCTATCAAAAAACCACTGGCCGCGGGCAGTGGGTCGGGCACGGGGTGAATTTCGATGGGTTGATGATTGCCGATTGGCTGGCTGCCGTGCGCCAGGATCGTCCGGCCCCGATTAGTGGCGTCGACGGGCTGCGGGCAGTACAAGTGGTCGATGCGGCGTATCGTTCGGCAGCAAGTCACCTTCCGGAATTGATTGTCAATGTTGGCTAGTTTGAAGTAATTGTGTGTTGACTGCCCATCCGCTTTGCGGATGGGCAGTCTTTTTGTATCCAAAGAGCAAAAACGAATCGGGTACAATGAGGGTATCTATTTTGATTGAAAGGCCATTTATGAAAATTCTCATCCCTGATTCGATTGAACTCACATTTCCCGTACGTGACGTTGATAATTACGTGGTTTATTCTATTACCGCACCATTTGCTCTGGAGCATGCTGATGCGCAAATACTGGTGTTGTGGGGCAATAGCGCCAACAATTTGGATTCGGCGGTACACGATTTACCCAACCTGCAATTAGTCCAGACGTTAGCGGCTGGCCCAGATGCAGCCTTGGCGGCGGGATTTGCGCCACACATCACGATTTGTTCGGGGCGGTCATTGCACGACGGCCCCGTCGCCGAACATGCGTTGGCGATGATATTGTACCTCGTACGTGGCCTTGATTCGCTCACCGCAGCCCAACAGCACCAGCACTGGGATACGCGTCTTGGCAAAGACCAAACCATGCCGGCGACACGAGGGTTCTACACATTGGCCGGGGCGAATGTGGTCATCCTCGGGTATGGCTCGATTGCCGCGACGTTGACGCCATTGTTGCAAGGGCTCGGCGCAACGGTGATTGGGGTGGCCACCAGCGCCGGTGAACGTTATGGCTACCCAGTCATTGCCATGGCAGATACCCACAAGGTCTTGCCTCAGGCAGACGTGGTGCTGTCGTTGTTGCCGGCCTTGCCGACCACCGAGCAGCTGGTCAATGCCTCGTTTTTGGCGCAACTCAAATCGAGCGCAATATTTGTGAATGTGGGACGGGGCAAAACGGTCGATGAGGAGGCATTGGTGTCAGCTCTGACGACGAGGCGGTTGCGTGCGGCAGGGTTGGACGTGACCTATGTCGAGCCGCTCCCGGCGGCTTCGCCGCTTTGGACCTGTGCAAATCTGTTGTTGACGCCACACGTTGCGGGTGGTCGTCCCCAAGCGGCTGAAGCATTGGTACTGGCGCAGGTGGCTGCAGTACGAGCCGGCCAACCGGCACGGAACGTCGTGCGCTAAAGATTTTGGTCGTTTTTTTCGATTTCGGCGCGGCGCAGGCGGTACAAAATTTCTTCTTCGACGCGTCGTACGCCGCCGATACGATCGGCAATCACTCCAAACAAAAAGATGATAAAGCCGATGATGAGCAACGTGCCACCAGCGACCAGTGCTTGGTCATTGGTCGCAACCAATCCATACGCACGAGCCACATACACATACAATGCCCGACCGAGCAACACAATCCCGACGACTAAGAAAGGGATTGCCAGGTACGAAAAACTTTTGAGTGGCTCATAGGTGGCATAGGTGCGCGCAATGGTGGCCGCTTGGCGCTTGATAAAATTCCAATTCCCCGTAAACAAGCGTGATTCGCGGGTAACCAAATTGGTTTTGATAGGCACATGATGAATCGCTAATTTTCGTTTGCCTGCTTGGATAAGTACTTCGATGGTATACGAAAAATCGCTGGTTACGAAGGTGCGCAACGCAGCTTCGCGGGTCAGCGCGCGGAATCCGCTCACGGTATCGGGTACATCGGTGCCCGACGCCCAACGCACCACGCCGCTACCGACATATTGTAAAAACTTCTTGAGGGGCGAAAAATGGTCAAGTTGCTGCACCTGGCGATCTCCCACGACCATATCAGCGTGTTTGGCCAAAATAGGCGCCACCAGGTTGGGAATCTCGCTCCCTGGGTATTGATGGTCGGCGTCAGTATTGACGATGATGTCGGCCCCGAGGCGGAGACAATTGTCGATACCAGTCTGATAGGCATAAGCCAAGCCGCGTCGGGCCGTATGGCTGATGACATGATTGACGCCGGCTGCGCGCGCAATGGCTACAGTATCGTCGGTGCTCCCGTCGTCGATGAGCAAGACCTCGACCACATCGATGCCGGGGATTTGGCGGGGGATATTGCTGACCACCTCGGCGATGGTTTCGGCTTCATTGAGCGCCGGTATTTGGACGATGAGCTTCATGACAATCTCCGTTTGTGCAAAAAATCAAATCACCCGATCATTGCCACCATCAATGGGGATTTGGGCGCCGGTGGTGCGTGAAAATATGTCGCCGCATAATGCCACAACGAGTTTGGCCACGTCGTGGCTCGTAATTGTGGTGTGTAAAATATTGTTCTTTTTGTAATCGTCGATGCTCATACCATAATTGGCCGCACGGCTGGCAAGCACATCTTCGCTCCAAATGCCCGTATCAAAGACCTGGTTAGGGTGCACGACATTCACGCGAATTCCTACGTCACCCCATTCGAGCGCGGCAACGCGTGCGAGCTGGGTGATCGCTGCTTTTGACGCCGAATAGGCGGCAGCACCTGGCCCAGGAGCAGGTACGTTTTTTGAACCGATAATGACCACGCGGCCCCCCCCATGTGCTAAGGCGAGTAATGGTTGGCATTCGCGCATCAGGATCATGTTTGCATCGAGATTGATGGCCATGGTGCGCCGCCATTCATC